>JAOUFA010000271.1 GCA_029858545.1 Betaproteobacteria bacterium | reverse complement strand
CACCGGATTCGTTCCGAACGCCAGGCCGCGAGCAGCGCGGCGCGCGCTTCGCGCCCCAGTTCGTCGAGACTCGACAGGCGCAGGCCCTCGGCGGTGTCCTCGCCGCTGCGGCGTAGATGCGCGAGCGCCTGCGAGCGGACGTTCGCGCCGCGTACCGCGTAGCCGTAGTCAGCGTAACGCGCGCGCTCGAGATCCGCCTGCGTGCCGCTCGACTGGTCGAACCACAGCCATTCGTCGGCGAAGGTGAAAGCCACGTCCTCCAGCGCGATCAGCATGCGCTCTTCGATCGGCGTGCCGTCCGCCCAGTTCTCGCCCGCCCCGTCGGCGACGCGCAAGCGCCCCCCGGCGTAGTGGAAATAGCCGTGCCGCTCGGCGTTCGCGGCGTAACCCAGCAACTCGCCCGCGGTCTCGCGGCAGGCCATCGCGAGCATGAGCCTGCCGTCCTCGACCGTCAGCGTGACGTCATAGCGAAGATCGACCTTGCCAAGCGGTTCGGTCGCGCTTTCCGTCAGACGGCCATTCTCGATTACCGCGCGCCCGCGCATGCCCTGCTGCGGGTGAACCCATTCGGCTTCGACCCGCAACTCCGGAAAATCCTGCGATGCGGCGGCGAAATCGGGAAACGGCAGGCCCTTTTTCAGCTCGAAGCGGTATTCGAGCTGCCCCTCGCGATGGCACTCGGTGTAATGCTCGGCGTCGATATCACGCACCATGATCGAGCGCACCCGCTCGGCGAATTCGCGCAGGCGGCCCGCGCCGGTGACGCGCAACGTGGCGCGGAAGGTATCTGGCATGACGCGGGATTATAGTGCGGGACGCCGGTCGCGCCAGTAATGCGCGGCGCGCACGCGCTCGGCTTCGGGCTCGAGTCCTTGCGCCGCGATCCCTTCGGACGCGAGTCGAACCGTCACGGCTCCGTCGAGGTCGGTACGCAACAGCTTCGTGCCGCGCGCGCGATAGCGCTCCAGCACTTCGGCGTTCGGATGACGGAAGCGGTTGCGATACCCCGCCGGCACCACCGCCCAGCGCGGCGCCACGGCATCGAGAAACGCCGCGCTCGAGGAAGTCCGGCTGCCGTGATGCGGCACCAGCAAAAAATCGGCGCGCAGCGAGCCGCCCTCGCGTCCGGTGATCAGGCTTTCGGCGGCGCGCTCTATGTCGGCGGTAAGCAGCACCGTGTTCGCGCCCGCGCTCACGCGCAGCACGCAAGAGAGGTTGTTGCCGCGCGTCCCGCGGGCATAGTCTTCGGACGCGGGATGAAGCAGTTCGAAGCGAACCCCATCCCACTCCCAGCGATCACCGCGCACGCAGCGCCGCGGCAAGGCGGCCTGCGCGAGCAGATCGTGATCGCTTTCGAGCGAGGAGATGAAGCGATCGACTTCAAGCGCCTCCAGCACGCTGCGCGCGCCGCCCAGGTGATCGATGTCCTGATGGCTCACGACCATCGCGTCGAGCCGGGTGACGCCCTGCGCGCGCAGCAGCGGCACGATCACGCGCGCGCCGCTGTCGGACTCCGGCCCGTAGGACGGCCCGGTGTCGTAGACCAGCGCGTGGTTCGCGGTACGCACGAGCACCGCGAGTCCCTGGCCGACATCGAGCACCGTCACCCAGGCGACGCCGGGCGCGGGCGCCGGTGCGGCAAGCAGAAATGCGGGAAGGAACAGAACCAGGCCGCTCGCGCGCCACGGCAGCCCGCGCGGCGCGAGCAGCCAGAGCGTGCCGGCAAGCGCAAGCAGCACGCTCCACAGCGGCGGCGCGGGACGCTCGAACACCGCGATCGGCAACGTCGCGCACCACTCGAGAAACATCAGAAGCCACTCGACCAGCCGCGCGGCCAGATGCGGCAGCGCATCGTAGGGCAGCAGCGCGGCGGCGAGCGCAAGCGGCGTGATGACCCCTGACACGAGCGGGATCGCGACGGCATTGGCGAGCGGCCCGACGAGCGAAACCTGCGAAAAGAGCAGCACCGAGGCGGGCGCGAGCCCCACCGTGATCGCCCATTGCACGCGCGCCCATTCGGCGATGCGCGTACCCGGCGCCGACCAGCCGCCGGCGACGTAGAAGATCAGCGCCACCGCGCCGAACGACAGCCAGAACCCGGGCGACAGCGGCGCCCACGGATCGGCCGCCAGCACCACGCCCAGGGCGAGCGCCAAGGTGCGCGCAGCCGATACGATGCGACCCGACCAGAGTGCGAGCGCGACCACCGTCACCATGTAACAGGTACGCTGCGCCGGCACCGCGAAACCCGCCAGAAGCGAGTAGCCGAGAGCCGCGGCGATCGCCGCGAGCGCTGCCGCCTTGCGCGCCGGCAGCGCGTGACACAGGCGCGACGCGAGCCGCGGCGTGCGCCGCCAAAGAAATGCCACGCACCAGGCGGCAAGTCCCGAGACCAGCGTGACGTGCAATCCCGAGATGCTCATCAGGTGCGTGACCCCGGTACGCTGAAAAAGCAGCCATTCCTCGCGCGGGATCGAATTCTGGTCGCCCACCGCGAGCGCGGCGAGAATCCCCGTCGCCGGCGTCGCGCCGAGCACTGCGTCGAACCGGTCGCGCACCGCCTCGCGCGCGCGCTCGACCCAGTCGAGCGGCGCATTGCGCACGCCGAGTTGCAGAGGCTCGGGTCGCGCACGCACGTAGCCGGTCGCGCCGATGCCGCGCTCCAGCAGCCAGGCCTCGTAGTCGAATCCGGCCGGATTCACATTGCCGTGCGGCCTGTGCAGGCGCAGCGCGAGACGCCATCGCTCTCCCGGGTGCGGCGCTGCATCGGGGGCTCCGGCCTGATCGGTTCCCTGCGCCTCGCGGTACCAGGCGAGCCGCACCCTGCGCGGCAGTCTTTCTCCCCCTGCCGAGGATTCGATCTCGAATTCGAAGCGCACGCCGCGTTCGCTGCTCACCGGCAGGCTCGCCACCACGCCCACCACTTCCAGATCCCGTCCCTCGAGATCGGTCGTGAGCCGCTCGCCGATACGTGAGTGCGCGGCGAGCGCGGCCCAGAGAAAGCCCACCGCAAAGGCCGCGGGCACGCGCAATCCGCGCCGCCACCACGCGGCCGCGACGCAAATCGGCAACAGCCACAGCCATTGCGGCGCCGGTAGCGACGCCTGGGTCTGCAGAATGATCACTCCGATCGCGAAGGCGAGAAGGGCGGCGGTCATTTAGAATCTGGCCTTGACCGGATCTCAACGCGCCAACCGGCGCCGCGATGACCCGCCGCAGTTCGATGAAGCGACGCCGCGACCATGCCGCGCAGGTTCTTCCGCAAGTACCTTCCCCGATCCGACGGCCTGCGTTCTCATCGCCTGACGGCGAGGTTCGGGCGATTCCTGGACGCTCCCGGCCTCTGGCACCTGAATCGCGACTCGGTCGCCGGCGCGGTGGCGATCGGCCTGTTCGCCGGCCTGATTCCGGGCCCGCTGCAGATGCTCACCGCGCTGCTGCTGGCGGTCGTGCTGCGCAGGAATCTCGCGATCGCGCTGCTCACCACGCTCTACACCAATCCGTTCACCATCGTGCCGCTCTACCTTCTCGCCTGGGGCTACGGCTCGCTACTGCTCGGCGGTGCGGCGGGCGAGCTGGCCGCGCAGCCCTTCGCGATGGACTGGTCGAACCTGCGTGGGTCGCTCGACGCCCTGCTCGATTGGATGTTCGTGCTCGGCAAACCGCTCGCGGTCGGCCTGCCCGCGCTCGCGCTCACGCTCGCCGCGCTCGGCTACCTCGTCGTGCAGTTCGGCTGGCGCCTCGCGGTGCGGCTCGCCTGGCGCGCGCGCCTGCGCCGCCGCGTGGGGGGGCGATGAACAGCGCAACGGGTCCTCGCGAAACCGGCCTCGTGGTGCGTGCCTGGCGTTCGTTCCGCCTGTCGCTCGGCGCATTCGTCCTGCTGCACGTGGTCGGCGCGACCGGCTTCTGGTTCATTTCCGGAGGCAAGGCGAGCTTCCTCGATTGCGTGTACATGGCGTTCGTCACCGTCTCGAGCATCGGCTACCAGGAGACCATCGATCTCTCGGCGAACCCCGGTGGGCGCGTGTTCAACATGGCGATCGCTCTCACGGGCATCGCGACCATCGCCTACATGATGTCCAAGCTCACGCTATTCATCGCCGAAGGCCGCTTTGACGAAGTCTTGAGGAGACGCAGAATGCAGGATCGCATCGACCATCTGAAGGGCCACTACATCGTCTGCGGCGCGGGTCGCGTGGGCAGCAACGTCGCGCACGAACTGAACGCGACCGAGCACGCGTTCGTCGCGATCGACGAATCCGCGACGGCGCTGGCCGGTTTCCGCGAGCGCTACCCGCACGCGCTCTCGCTGCACGGCGACGCCTCCGACGAGAAGCTGCGCGTCGAGGAGGCGCCGGTGCCGGCGGGCTTCGCGCCACGCCCGATCGCCGCGTGAACGCGCCGCAACCTGCCTTGCCGCACGATGAATTCGTCGCGGCGTATCGCGCCGGCCGCGCCCGGGTGAGCATCGATCGCGCCGGCGCGGCGCGTTTCGTTTCGGCGCAGACGCTGCTGCCGCTCGTGCTGCTGCCGCTTCTCGGTGGCGGAGTCGCGCTCGCGCTGCTCGGCCATTTCATCGCCGGCGCGACCCTGTTCGTGCTCGCGCTCGCTTTGCGCCATGCGGTACGCGCCTCGGGACAGGGTTTCGTGCTTGCACGCGCGCTGCGCGACGCGGAGTTCTACCGTGCCGCGTGCGGGGCGGGCCTGCTGCACGTCGTATCGGTCGAACAGCCGGCCACCTGAAAGGAAGGCCCGCAGCCCCCCCCCGGGGTCCGCGTCCTCATTTGACTCCGCGCAATGACCCGCTTTCGCGGCGCTCGACAATGCCCGGAACGATACGAACCATTCTGCGGGGTGTCTCGAAGGGTTTTCGCATGTCCACCACGGTATCTGCCGGCAAACGCGACAAACCCGCGGTCACGGCCGCATCGCCGTTGAGCGCGGAAATGACCGCGCGCGACGCGCTGCGCGAGGCCTGCCGCGCCTGCCTCGGCGCGCTGCACGCGAATCGTGCCGGCCTGATCGCCGGCAAGGACGACGAACCCCTGCACCGGATACGCGTCGCGCTGCGCCGGCTGCGCGCGGCCTTCGCGGCGCTCTCGCCTCTGCTGCCGCGCCGCGCCGCGCGGGCGCAGGTCGCGCGGATTCGCTGGCTGCTGCGCGAACTCGGCCCGGCGCGCGACTGGGATGTCTTCTGCGCCTCGACCCTGGGACGCGCGACTGGGCGGGGCCCGAAGCCGCTCGGACTACCGGCCCTGCGGCGCGCCGCCGCACGCCT
>JAOUFA010000269.1 GCA_029858545.1 Betaproteobacteria bacterium | reverse complement strand
CGGAGGAGTTCAGGAAGACGCTCGAGGCGATCGGCGTACGCTGGGGCAAGCTGATCCGCGACAACAACATCCGCGTCAATTGATCCACGGCGCGCGCCGCGGCAGCCGCTCAGCGCCCGAACAGCTTCGGCCACTTCTCCATCACCTGGCGTTTCAACGCCGGGCTCGCCTCGGCCACCTTGGGGAACGCGTCCTTCCAGCCCCATGGCCGGCAGGCGTTGACGATCGCGCGGTTGCTCTCCCAGGGCGGCTCGCGCAGCATCGGGTCGAGCGGCGTGCTCCACGCGCCGCGCACGAAATCGATGTCCTGCGGCGGATCGCAGCGCGTCGAGAGCGCCCACACGACGTCGAAAATGTTCGACGGGTCGATGTCCTCGTCGACCACGATCACCCAGCGACCGGCGTAGTTGCCGGCGCGGCAACCCGTGGCGAGCAGCCCCGCCTGCTTCGCGTGGCCGGGGTACATCTGCTTGATCGCGATGACGTTGAACAGCCGCCCGGCACCCGCCTCGTGACACCACACGCCGGCGACGCCGGTGAGGCCGGCGCGCTCGACCTCGTCCCAGATCATCGCCGACTTGACCGCCGCGCGCGCGAAGGTGAAGTTCTCCGGCGGCCGAGACGGTATCGCGAGGGTGAGGATCGGGTCGCGGCGATGGTAGATGCGTTCGATACGCACGACCGGCTGCTCGCTCGCCTGGCTCGCGTAATAGCCCATGAATTCGCCGAACGGGCCCTCGCGGCGCGTCTGCTTCGGGTCGATCACGCCTTCGAGCACGATCTCGGCATGCGCCGGCATGGGCAGGCCGTGGCCGCGGCTCGCGATCACCTCGAAGGGTCGGCCGCGCAGGCCGCCCGCGTAGTCGTATTCGCCCACACCGTGGGCGAGTTCCTGGTGGCCGCCGAGAAAGAGCAGCGGATCCTGGCCGCAGGAGATGAGCACCGGGCAGGGCTCGCCGCGCGCGAAGTATTTCTCGCGGATGAGGCGGCCGTGCTTGCCGGGCGAGATCCAGATCCCCGCGGTGTTGCGATCGTGCGCCTGGATGCGATAGGTGCCGAGGTTGATCCAGCCCGTGTCGGGATCGCGCATGATCACGACATCCTCGGTGCCGATATAGCGTCCGCCGTCGAGCTCGTGCACGCGCGGCACCGGGAACCTGAACAAGTCGACCGCGTCGCCCTCGAGCAGGTTCTCGAGGATCGGCCCGTCGCGCACTTCGACCGGGGGCAGCGGGCTGAAGGTGGCGAGCCGCTCGCGATAGCCGCGCACCAGCTCCATCTCGTCGCGCGGCTCGGGCAGGCCGAGCAGCATGGCGAGGCGCTTGAACGAGTTGGCCGCGCCCGAAAGCACGCGAAAACCCTCGGGATAGCCGGGGATGTGGTCGAACAGCAGCGCCGGCGCGCGCCCGGGACTGCGGCCCGAGACGAGTTCGGCGAGCGCGCCCATCTCGAGGTCCCAGTGGGCGGCGCGTACCACCTCGAGTTCGCCGAGCGCGTCGAAGCGGGCGATCAATTCGCGCAGGTCGTTGTATTCCCCGCGTGGCGGCGCGGCGGAGCGGGAGCGATCGTCCAAGGTGACTCTCCGGTGGATCCCGAACGAGGGGAGGGGGAAATTATATCGACACGACACGCGTCGATACCGAGTCCACGCGAAACAGCCGCCGCCATCGTCATTTCGCGCCGGCCGGGGTCGTGAGATCGGTCAGATCGCAGTGGTTGTTGATGAAGTACCGCCTGCCATCGGTGGTCAGGTACTTGAACGGAAATTCCACGGCGCAGCTGCGATGGTGCGGGGGAAAGGAGTAGGTCGGAATTCGATCGGTGGGCGCGCCGGTCGGAGAAGGTCCGCTACCTTCGACCAGGCGGGCCGTGTAGTAGTGCTTGGCCAACGAGTAGGTGAAGGGACTCTCGCTCCTGAAATTCACGTAGTCGGGAATGCCATCCCCGTTGACATCCAGTATCCAGCTTTGCGCAAGCTGCCAGCTCTCCACGCCTGCTCCGGCGGATTTCAAATCGCGCAAAAGCGCGTCGAAGCGCGCCTTGCCGTAGAGCTTGCTCGGCAGCCTGCCTTCCGAAATCCAGGCGCGCCGCCCGTCCGGGTAGACGACGCAGACCGTCTGCCGGTAGTCGCTCAGCACCGGTGCAAAGCTGGCGTCCTCGGGTCCCGCATTGAAGTCGATGTGAAAGTTTTCGCCCCGGTGCGAAATGTTCCAGCCGGTGCCGCCCCAGGCGCCCGTCAGTTCCGCATTCCTGAGCGCATCGAAGAGCGCTTCGAGCCGCCCGTGTTTCTTGTAGTGGGAGATTTCGTACCTCATTTCGGGTGCCGGATCGTCCTTCATCATCACCAGCACCGATACGTTTCCCCTGCCCAGGAATTTGCCGTTGCGGTCTTCCAACGGCGCTTCGAACTCGCTATGGCCGATCTGCTTCGTCTCGTTGATCCAGCGAACCTTCAAGAACGCATCGCACATCGCGAATTTCTGCTTCAACGCCGCAGGCGGATTCTTCTCGAACCCCGCGTTGCCCAGGCCAGGCACGGCGCCCTTGCCGGGTGGGTTCGCGGCAAGGCCCGCTACCGATGGCGCAAGCAAGACGGCACAGAGCATGGCGATCCGGCACGGCCGCGGAACCGTCCTGACGAGACGATGGTTGCGAACGATAAAAAGCGAGTCCGCTTGCAGGGCGCCGCTCCGGGCGGTTGGCTGGAGCGCCGGGGTCGGGTACCCGATCACTTTGCGAGTATCCACGTCGCGGCTTGCGCGACCACGTCACGCTCCAGCCCGTTGAACCCGTGGTAAGCATGGGCCTCGCACGGATCGCCGCGATTCTTGCCGCCCGTGAACGACAGCAATTGCTTCCTGGGTACGCTGCCGAGTTTTTCCATCAGACCGGGAACTTCACGGAACGAGCAGTGACGACAGCCATCTAGTTCATGGTGAACCACCAGAACAGGGATGCGCAGCGTGCCGAGCGGCATCGCCGGGACCGGACGCCCTCTGTCGTCGGTGAGGATTGTGGAACTCAGCACCAACCCGTCGGAACCCTCCGGGCCATTGAGTTCAGTGGCGACATAGGCGGCCGACTGCGTTCCCCGGCTCGTGCCGATCAGCCACACCGGCACCTTGGCACGCTCGCGCAACCAGGCGATGACGGCCTTGATGTCCGCGGCGTGCTCGGGACGCTGGCGAAAGCCGGAAAGGTAGGGCGGACTTTGACGATCGGAGGGCGCGTCAACCACGGCCACAAGCAGGCCCTGTTCTGCAAAATCCTGGCGCGTCCGCACGAGAAAATTGCCTTTGCCCCATTTGAACGAACCGTTGGCGTAGATCCGTAGCCCCCCATGACCCCCCGCAAATAGTATGACGGCCGCTTTCGGATCCTGCGGGGACAGCACGATCATTCTCTGGGAGACGCCGGGCCGCGTTGGAATATCTACGACCTTCTGATCGATCTGACCATAGGCGTGGGCGGTACAGGCCAGCAAGAACCATGAAATCCCCATCTTCAATGTCCTAAGCATGACAAGGCTCCCAATGCCGATATCGTGTTGTCGCGCGAGTCAGTACGGCGGCAGATGAGACGGCGACGCCGCCACTGACGTCGAAGCTCTGCCGCGGGCCAGAAGCACGTATGGTCGATATTGCGCGACGCTGGCGGCCCGTCCGCAGCAGCTACAGGTTAGGACGCTTACTTGAACAGCGGTGCACATGCCGTCGCAATCTTCTCAACGTGACGGAGATCAGTTCCACAGCAACCGCCCATCACATTCAGGTCGGAGAAGCGTTTCTTGAGCTGCGCATGCTCGGAACCGAACTCCACGGGATTGCCGATGTCAAGGTCGGGAGACTCGTTCAACTCGGCGTGGCTCTTGCGCGACGCATTCGCGCGCAAGCCGCGAATTCGACGTGTCCACGGCGCCTTCTGTGCGAGTACATGTTCGAAATGGGACGGGTGAGCGCAATTGATCATGTAGTAGGAGGGGTAGCTTGATGTAGCCGCTTCCACTTCGCTTATGGCGTCACGCAAGGTC
Source organism: Betaproteobacteria bacterium (assembly GCA_029858545.1). Taxonomy (GTDB): domain Bacteria; phylum Pseudomonadota; class Gammaproteobacteria; order Burkholderiales; family SG8-39; genus JAOUFA01. The sequence goes on along the minus strand of JAOUFA010000269.1, from coordinate 1,267 downwards.
TGACCCGTGGGAAGTTTGCCGTCCGTCTCGACGGTGAACGAAATGACAACGGGCATGTTGGAGCTTTCGGCCGCTCTTGCGATCCCAATCGCTTCTTCCGTGTAGTTCATGGTGATCGCCGTCACCATATCGGCGGCGCTGTCTTCGAAAACACGCACCTGGCTCGCATGGTAAGCCTGCGCTTCCTCGGCGGTCATCGTCTTGCCCGGGTTGTAGCCGTCGCCGCGAGGGCCGAGGCATCCACTCACAACGGTCTTCTTGGCATCTCCCTTAAGCTCGCTTCGAATCTCTTCGAGCAGCGCGATTGCCCTTCGATTGGCCTCGGCGATTTCCTTGCCGCTGTAGCCGAGCTTGGTGCCCCAATCCGAGCTGGCGCGCCACGTCGCGCTTTCGAGAACAAGCCCGGTCCCGAGCCGCTGGGCCAGGCCGGCGTAGGAGCGAAAGTACTTCCGCAGCGCGGCCTCGCCGTCTTTCGTCTTGAGGAGATGAAAGGCCGCAAAATCGGGTAGCTGCTGCCCCTCGAGAAAGATCAGCGTGGTTTCTATGCCTCCGTCAGTGAGAAAGAAATCGCCGCTGAGTTGGGGCAAGGCCTTTCGCAACTGTGCCATGTCCAGACCTCCGAAGTGTCAGTTAGCGTTCTAACGTCTTGCTGTGCGGCGGGCCGGGAGAAGCGCTTGGGTCGGCGCTACGTCGATGGCCCGTCCGCACCAGCTTGAGGTTAGGCCGCCGCTATAGAGTGACCTCAAGATTCTTCCTTTCGTGTTCGCCGTTCGCGCTTGTCCACGCTATCTTGGCAAGAAAATGACGCGCACTGCCTAGCGTTGGTGCGACAACCATTGATACCTCGTGCCCTGGCGGGAGCTCGGTAATCGGGAGAAGGTCGTCCATTTCCGATTGAATTAAGAATGACGCTTTGCCGTTCGGGAGCACAACGTCGAAAACGACATCACGCGCCGAACCGAGCCCAACATTGGAAATCACGAGCCGGTGGCCACGCCCACGCTCAATAACTGCTATGCGAATATCCGCGCGCTGCTTTGCGGCTTCCTCCTTTTCTAACACATCGTGCTGAAACTTCGCGAGCGCGGCCTGAGCTTCTTGAAGCTCTAGCTGACGTGCCGCGATTCGGTGCGTGCGGTAGAGGGAAACAAATGAAATCACTGCCGCCAGTAGAGCGATGAGAAGGGACAAGCCCTCATAAAAAGACAGTTTCCAATCCGCCATCATGGTCAGCGCGGCCTAACGAAGATGTAGAAAAACCATCCCG
>JAOUFA010000368.1 GCA_029858545.1 Betaproteobacteria bacterium | reverse complement strand
CAAAGAGCGGCGCGGGGTCGGCGCGTTGCATTTCGTCGAGATAGGTGCGCCGCCCCAGGTCGGTGAGCAGCAGGAAACCCTGTTCAAGGTCCTGCGCGTGGATCTCCGGGGCGTTGACTCCCGCCTCACGCAGCAATCGTGCAACGTGCACGAAAGGGCGGCAATCCTCCTTGTCGGGCGGCGCGTCCATTGCGACGAAACTGCGCCCATCGTCGAGCGTGGCGCGGAAATAGCGGCGAAAGCTCGCGTCCTCCGAGGCGGGCGCGAGGCTGAATGCAACGCCGCGCCACTGCTGCGACAGCCAGCGCTCGAGCGATTGCAACCGGGGATCCGGATTCGGTGTCATGCGGTAGGGATGATGTGATGCGCGGTCTCGGCGCGTGATTCGGATGGTTCGAAGCGCGCGAGCCTGAACCTGCCAGACAGCGTCGCCAATTACCCCAACGTTGCGCGTTACCCCGAATTGTGAGAATTTTAGCACTCGCAATCTCCCCGGGTCCCCTCCTCCTACCATGCTGTTTCGCCCGGCGTCCAGACGTGGCGTTTACCTGGCTCTTGTCGCCACGCTGCTCCCGCCGTGGTGTGCAGGGGCGCGCGCGCAGGACGGACCCGTTCCGGCGCCTGCTGCCGCGCCCGTCGAGCGGACCAGGCCGCCTGCGACGATCAACGCGATGTCGATCGAGGGCGTGTCGGACCTCGAGTTGAATGCGCGCGGCAAGGTCGAATTGCGCAGCGGGGATACCGAGATCTTTGCGGAGCGGCTTCGCTACAACCGTGAGTCGGACAGCATCGAGGCCGACGGGGGCGTGCGTCTGCAGCGCGAAGCCGACCGGTTTTTCGGTTCCAGCCTGCGCTATAACCTGCTCGACGAGACCGGGGCCTTCGAGGCGCCGTCCTATGTTCTTCAGCGCGAACGCACCCTTCGCGGCAGCGCCGAGCGCGTGGAATTCCTCGGCAAAGACCGCTATCGGCTTGCCAAAGCGACGTTCACGACCTGCGCACCGGGCGACGAGGACTGGCGCGTCGAGGCAAACGAAATCAATCTCGATTTCGAGACTCAGCGCGCCGACACGAGCGGCCCCCGGTTGAGATTTTTCGATATCCCCATCATGGCGCTTCCCTATGCCAGCTTCCCGCTGGAAAACAGTCGCAAGAGCGGTTTTCTCGCGCCGAGCTATGCACAGAGCACGCGCCGTGGCCTGGAGTTGAACGTCCCCTACTATCTCAATTTCTCGCCGGAGCAGGACGCGACGATCACCGCCACCCATATGGCCAAGCGTGGCACCCAGACCAAGACGGACTATCGGTACCTGGGAGCGAGTTATGCCGGAGACATGCGTATCGAGCACATGCAGGAAGATCTGGTGCTGCACCAATCGCGCACGGGCTTCTCGCTGAATCATGTGCAGAACTTCACCCCCGGTCTGGTCGGACGCGTGGACTTCAACAAGGTGACCGACGACCTGTATTTCGTCGATTTGACCACCAACGTTCGCCAACTGGCGATCGGTAACCTGCAACGCGAAGTCAGTCTGCAATACGACAGTCCGATTACCTCCGGATGGAACTATGCCGCGAGCGTTCGTGCGCAGCGCTTCCAGACGCTGCAGGATCCGCTGGCGCCGATCGTGCCACCCTACCATCGCATGCCGCAGCTACGCTTGTTCGCCGGGCGCAACAACCTGGGCGGCTTTGCCGACCTGAGTTTGCCCGCCGAGTACGCGAGCTTCGTTCATTCGTCTCTGGTGCAGGGCGCGCGCGCAAGCTTCACTCCGACGCTCGCGATGCCGATCATCGGCCCGGGCTGGTATCTCACCCCCAAAGTGGGCGTGCGACGCGTCGATTACGCGATCGAGCAACTGGGCACGGCTCAGATCCAGCGCGACGGCCTTTCGATTCCATGGGCGAGCGTCGATAGCGGCCTCGTATTCGAACGCCCGACGAACTGGTTCGGGCACGATCTGAAACAGACCCTGGAGCCGCGCGTCTATTATCTAAACGTGCCGTACCGCAATCAGGATCCATTCCCGCTCTTCGATACGGGTCTCGCCGACTTCAATTACGCGCAGATGTTCAGCGAAAACCGCTTCGCAGGCGGCGACCGTTTTGGCGATGCCAACCAGGCGACCTTCGGACTTGCCACGCGATTTCTCACCGGCCAGGGTCAGGAGGTTCTGCGTGCCGCAATCGCACAGCGTGCCTACTTCAGCGACGAGCAAGTCGGTCTTGCTGCGGGCGTGCCGCTCCGGACCGACCGCTATTCCGACCTGATCGGGGCGTTCAGCGGCCGCTTCGCGCAATATTGGAGCTTCGACGCCGGGGCGCAGTACAACGAACGAACGCGGCAGGTCGAGCGCTACAGCGGCTCGATGCGTTTCTCCCCCGAGATCGCGAAGGCGGTCAGCCTGAGCTACCGCTTCAACCGGGTCGCTCTGCGGCAGATGGATCTCGCCGGACAATGGCCGGTCGCCGCCGGCTGGTACATGGTAGGGCGTTACAATTACTCCTTTCTCGACAAACGGGTGCTGGAGGGCCTTGGAGGTATCGAGTACAACGCCGGCTGCTGGGTGTTCCGCGGCGTCGTACAGCGCGTGCAAGCCGCGATCGGCGAAGTATCATCGGCGATCTTCTTTCAGCTCGAATTCAGCGGTTTCGGGTCCATTGGAATCAACGATCCGGTCGGAATCCTCAAACGGAACGTGCCGGGCTATGCGGTCACCAATCCCGGGGATGCCTCGCTGGTGCCGCAGACGATGCGGCCGAGCCTGCCCTTTCAACAGATTTTCTAGCCACACCTGTCATGCAAGGCCCCATGATCCGCTCCAGTTCATTCTTGCCCGCCGCGCTCACCGCGTTTCTCGCGTTCGGTGCCCCGGCAAGCGCCGTCACGCAGCGCGCGGTTGGCCTCGACCGAATCGTCGCGGTCGTGAACAAGGACATCGTCACCCTTTCCGAAGTTGCCGAGCAGCGTGCCGAAGCGGAGCGCCAGTTGCGTAAACAGGGCACGCCGCTGCCGGCGCGTGAAGTACTCGAACGCCAGGTGCTCGAGCGGCTTATTTTGCTCAAGGCGCAAATTCAACTCGCGCGCGAATCCGGGATCCGCGTCGACGAGATTCAGCTCGATCGCGCGGTGCAGAGAATCGCTGAAAACAACCGCATGAGCCTGCCGGCCTTTCGCCAGATGCTCGCCAGCGATGGGGTCGATTTCGAACGTTTCCGGCAGGAAGTGCGCGAGCAGATTCTGCTCACCCGGCTGCGCGAACGCGAGGTTGACGAGAAGGTCCTGGTCGGTGAGAGCGAGATTAGCCTGTTCATGGAACAGAACAGCGATGGCCTGGGCGAGCGCGTCGAATACAACGTCTCGCATATCCTGCTGCGCGTGCCGGAGCAGGCGAGCCCGGAGCAGATCGCGCGCGTGCAGCAAAAGGCCGACAAGATTCTCGCCGACGTGCGCGCGGGCGTCGAGTTCGCGACCCTTGCGGCGAGCTATTCGGACGCGCCCGACGCACTGCAGGGCGGCGCGCTCGGCTGGCGCGAGCGCGAGCGGCTTCCCGATCTCTTCGCGCAGGCGCTGGCCAGCATGAAACCCGGCGATACGAGCCTCGCGCTGCGCAGCGCGGCGGGCTTTCATCTGCTGAAACTCGCCGGCCGGCGCGCCGCGAGCGAGGCGCGCAAACCGGTGCGGCAGACTCATGTGCGTCACATCCTGGTGCGCACGAACGAAGTGGTTTCCGAGGCGGATGCGAAGCGGCGGCTCGCCGATTTGCGCGAGCGTGTCGTCACCGGCGGTGCCGACTTCGCCGTCCTCGCGCGCCAGTTTTCCGAGGATGGCAGTGCGGCGCGCGGCGGCGACATGGATTGGGTCTACGAACACGATACCGTACCCGAGTTCGAACGCGCCATGGATCTTCTCAAGCCGGGCGAAATCAGCCAG
>JAOUFA010000268.1 GCA_029858545.1 Betaproteobacteria bacterium | reverse complement strand
ACTGGCACGCGCTGACCACCGAATACGAGAACCCCGGTCAGGTGGAGAAGAGCGCCTGGGACATGGTGATCGACTGGCTCGCTTCGGGAGTCGATCCGACCCAAGCCACGATCTTCATCCAGTCGCACGTGCCCGAACATGCGGAGCTGCATCTGCTGCTGTCGATGATGACGCCGGTAAGCTGGCTGGAACGGGTGCCGACCTACAAGGATCAGCAGGAGAAACTCAGCGACAAGGATCTTTCGACCTACGGATTTCTGGGCTATCCGCTGCTGCAGTCGGCGGACATTCTCATCTATCGCGCAAAGCACGTCCCGGTCGGTGAGGATCAGGTTCCTCATATCGAGTTCACGCGCGAGGTGGCGCGTCGCTTCAACCATCTCTATGGTCGCGAACCCGGTTTCGAGGAAAAAGCCAAGGCCGCGGTGAAGAAGATGGGAAGCAAGAAGGCGCGCCTGATCGCCGATTTGCGCGGCAAATTCCTTGAACAGGGCGATGCCGAGGCGTTGTCCCGGGCGCAGGCATTGCTCGGCGAACAACAGAACCTTCCACGCGGCGATCGCGAACGCCTGTACGGCTGGCTGGAGGGCGGCGGCCGGAAGATTCTCGTCGAGCCGGGCGCTCTGCTGACCGAGGCATCGCGCATGCCCGGGCTGGATGGACAGAAGATGTCCAAGTCCTACGGCAATACGATTGCATTGCGCGAGGACCCCGAAGCGGTGGCGAAGAAACTGCGCACCATGCCGACCGATCCCTCGCGCGTGAAGCGCAACGATCCCGGTGACCCGGACAAATGCCCGGTATGGCCGCTGCACCAGGTGTATTCGGACCAGACGCGCCGCGACTGGGTGCGCAACAGCTGTACCTCGGCCGCGATCGGCTGTCTGGAATGCAAGCAACCCCTGATCGAGGCGATCCAGACCGAGCTTGCGCCGATGCGCGAGCGCGCACAGGTCTATATTGATGATCCGAGCCTGGTGCGCAACATCATTGCCGACGGTTGCGACAAGGCGAGGAAGCTCGCTGGCGAGACGATGCGTGATGTGCGTGAATCGATGGGGTTGACCTACTCATGACTGCCGCCACCGTGCCTCTGGCTACGCAGGTCGGGCAGCATGCCAAGCTCTATGGCGAGCTGCTCGTCGATTTTCCGCGGGATCTCTACATTCCGCCCGATGCACTTGAAATCATACTCGATGCGTTCGAAGGACCGCTCGATTTGCTGTTGTACCTAATCCGCAAACAGAACCTCGATGTGCTGGATATCCCGATGGCACCGCTTACGCGGCAGTACATCACGTACATCGAAGTGATGCACACCAAGAACCTGGAGCTCGCCGCGGAGTACCTAGTCATGGCCGCGATGCTGATGGAGATCAAGTCACGCATGCTGCTGCCGCGGCGGCCGTCGCCCGCCGCCGAGGAAGAGGATCCGCGCGCAGAGTTGGTGCGTCGCCTGCTCGAATATGAAAAGATGAAGCAGGCGGCGCAGCAACTCGACGAATTGCCCCAGGTAGGGCGCGATGTGGTAGCGGTCGCGGTGTGGGTGGAGCGTGCTGCGTCCGAGCGTCTCCCCGAGGTGGATGCACAGGATCTTGCTGCGGCCTGGCGAAGTCTTCTGCACCGCGCGCGCCTAGGCGCGCACCATCGTGTCCGGCGCGAGGAGCTGTCGGTGCGCGAGCACATGAGTCAGATCCTGCGCCGTCTGCGCGAGAACCGCGTGATGGAGTTCACCGAGCTCTTCGATCCATCGCGCGGAGCGGCGGTGCTGATCGTCAACCTCCTCGCGGTGCTGGAACTGGCGCGCGAGTTGCTTATCGAGATTACCCAGGCGGAATGTTTCGCCGCGATCTACGTGAAATTAGCCGATGCCGAATCCCACTGAAGCCAAGCGCATCCTGGAAGCGGCGCTGCTCGCCGCCCCGGAGCCGTTGTCTCTCAACGATCTCAAGCGTCTGTTCGACGCGGAAATCGGTCCCGATACCTTGCGTCGTCTGCTCGGCGAATTGCGCGAGGATTGGGGCGATCGTGCCGTGGAACTGGTGAATCTGGCAAGCGGCTGGCGCTTCCAGACCCGGCCCGAGTTCCAGCGCTATGTCGATCGGCTCAGTCCGGAGAAGCCGCCGCGTTATTCGCGCGCGGTCATGGAGACGCTTGCGATCGTTGCCTACCGTCAACCGGTGACGCGCGGGGATATTGAGGACATTCGCGGGGTCGCGGTTTCCACCCAAATCCTCCAGGCGCTCGAGAATCGCGGCTGGATCGACACCGTCGGACACCGCGAAACCCCCGGCCGTCCCGCCATCTATGCCACCACGAGGAAGTTCCTGGACGATCTCGGCCTGCGTACGCTGCAGGAACTTCCGCCACTGGAAGAAATCGCCAAGACACTACAACTTGAAATCGCCACCCCGCAAATCGCTGATCCGGCTGCCCGTGAAGAAGACGGCGCCGCCCCCGCAGCCCCCATCGTCCCGGCCGCGGCCGCCGGCTAGCGAGCGCAGGGAACTGCGTTCGGCTGCTGTGCCCGCTCGCGCGCCAAGCGCCAGGCGCGAGGTGGCGAGTGGCCCTGTCAGACTGCAAAAGCTGCTTGCCGCGGCGGGCCTCGGCTCGCGCCGCGAGATCGAGGATTGGATCGCGGCGGGGCGCCTTGCCGTGGGCGGGCGTGTCGCTCAGCTGGGCGACCGGGCCGGCCCCGGCGACAAGGTGACCCTCGATGGTCGGACGGTTGAACTCCCCAGGGAGTCCCGCTCTGCACCCCGGGTGCTGATGTACCACAAACCGGTGGGCGAGATCGTGAGCATGAGCGACCCGGAGGGTCGGCCGAGCGTCTTCACGCGCCTGCCCCGCTTGCGCGGGGCGAAATGGATTGCGATCGGCAGGCTCGACCTTACAACCTCGGGTCTCTTGCTGTTCACCGACAACGGCGACCTGGCCAATCAGTTGATGCACCCACGCTACGGATTCGAGCGCGAGTACCGCGTCCGGGTACTGGGCAAGGTCGAGGACAGTGTGCGGCGAAGCATGTTGAGCGGCGTGGATCTGGACGGCAAGCAAGCCCGCTTCGAGCGGCTCGAGGCCTTGCATACCGAACGCGGCGATGCGGCGAATCGCTGGTATCGGGTAGTCCTGATGGAGGGCCGCTATCGCGAAGTGCGCCGCGTGTTTGAGGCGGTGGGCTTGCAGGTCAGCCGCCTGATGCGCGTGCGCTTCGGTTCGATCAACCTGCCGGAGGATTTGGCGGCAGGGCACTGGGTCGAACTGCCGCCCAGGCAGATCGATCATTTGCTGGAAGGAGGCGGCCCGGGCAAGCGCTAAATCGCGGGCAATTCGTTGTGTCCAAAGCAATAATCTGTTAAAGTCGCAGGAGTTTGAAGATCGGCGGATCGCCGGAAAGAGTGGATGGGCTTCGGCCCATTTTTTGTTTCTGCAATCGATTCCTGGGGTTTTATTGCGTGTTGTTGGCCGATATTGTCGGGTCTACGGTGGCGGGGATGGGGTACGAAGCGGTCGATGTTGTGCCATCGAACCATGGGCGGCTGCTTCGCATCTTCATCGACAAGCCGGGTGGCATCACGGTGGATGACTGCGCCGAGGTGAGCCGGCAGTTATCGCGGGTGTTCGCGGTGGAGGGGGTCGACTATGACCGCCTGGAGGTGTCCTCGCCGGGGCTCGACCGACCGCTGCGGCGTGAGGCGGATTTCGAGCGTTTTGCAGGACAGAAGGTCGATGTGCGCATGCGTGTGGCGGACCCGAGCGGACGCCGGCGATATGTCGGAGTGCTGCGTGGCGTGGTAGCGGGAACGGCAAGACTGGAAGTCGATGGACAGGCGGTCGAATTGGCCTTGGACGGAATGGATCGGGCACGTTTGGTGCCCGAGTTGACGCGGTCGGAGAGAACGAAATGAGTCGAGAGATGCTGCTGGCGGCGGATGCGCTCGCACGCGAAAAGAACGTCAACAAGGACGTGGTTTTCGGCGCGCTGGAGTTTGCATTGGCCTCTGCGACCAAGAAGAAGTATTCGGACGATATCGATGTGCGCGTAAGCATCGATCGGGTGACGGGTAACTACGAGTCGTTTCGCCGCTGGCAGGTGGTGGTCGACGATGACATCGAGTTTCCCGAGCGCCAGATCAAGCTGACCGAGGCGCAAAAGCGCAAGCCCGATGCACAGGTCGAGGAATTTCTCGAGGAGCCAATCGAAGCGGTGGACTTCGGTCGGATCGGTGCGCAGACCGCCAAACAGGTGATCCTGCAGCGCATTCGCGAGGCCGAGCGCGATCAGATCCTTAACGATTTTCTGGCGCGCGATGAGGCGCTGGTGACCGGGACCATCAAGCGCATGGAGCGTGGTAGCGCAATCGTTGAATCCGGGCGTCTGGAATCGGTGCTGCCGCGCGATCAGATGATCCCAAAGGAAAACCTGCGCGTCGGGGACCGAGTACGTGCCTGGGTGATGAAGATCGACCGGCAGGCGCGCGGTCCGCAACTGATCCTTTCGCGCACCGCGCCGCAATTCATCATGAAGCTGTTCGAACTGGAAGTGCCAGAGATCGAGGAAGGATTGCTCGAGATCAAGTCGGCGGCGCGCGACCCCGGGGTGCGTGCCAAGATCGGTGTGCACACCAACGACAAACGCATCGACCCGATTGGTACCTGCGTCGGAATGCGCGGTTCGCGCGTGCAAGCGGTCACCCAGGAACTGGCGGGCGAGCGTGTCGACATCGTTCTCTGGTCCGCCGACCCGGCGCAGTTCGTGATCGGTGCGCTTGCGCCGGCCGAGGTCACGTCGATCCTCGTTGACGAGGAAAAGCATGCCATGGATGTCGTGGTCGACGAGGAAAATCTCGCAATCGCCATCGGGCGCAGCGGCCAGAACGTGCGCCTTGCCTCGGAACTCACCGGTTGGCAGATCAATCTGATGACGGAGGAAGAGTCGGCGAAGAAGCAGGGCGAGGAAACGGGGCGCATCAAGGAACTCTTCATGGAGCGGCTTGACGTGGACGAGGATGTCGCGAACATCCTGATCCAGGAAGGCTTCTCGACCATCGAGGAAGTTGCTTACGTACCGATAACCGAAATGCTCGAAATCGAATCCTTTGACGAGGACACGGTCAACGAGCTGCGCAATCGTGCGCGCAACGCACTGCTCGTGGTAGCGATCGCGAATGAGGAAAAGGTCGAGGGCACGGATCCCGAGATGCTCAAGCTCGAGGGCATGAATACCCAGCTTGCGGCAAAGCTTGTCGAAAGCGGGATCAGGACGCGCGACGATCTGGCCGACCTGGCGGTCGATGAACTCGCCG
>JAOUFA010000012.1 GCA_029858545.1 Betaproteobacteria bacterium | reverse complement strand
GAGGTACAGCCAGGGATGCCAGCTGAAAAAGGACGCGAGACCCGCCTCGCCGCGCTCGAAGAAACTCCCCGCGGTAAAGGTGAAGAATCCCGCCAGCAGCAGGAACATGACCAGGAATACATAGGCGACCGGCGAGACGAAGTAGCCGGAGAGCTCGCGCCGCGCGATCGCGCGGATGATCTTCGTCGAATTCATGACCGTGCCTCCGCGCCGGCCGCGGCCCGCTTCGTCGTATCGGGCAGCGTAATGCGCCGAAACACCTCGTCGAGATGGCCTTCCTCGGTGCGCAGCGCCTCGAGTTGCCAGCCTTCGCGAATCGCGATCTCCACCACCGCACGCGCGAGTTCGCCCGCGGCGCGCTTCTGCCCGGGAAACACGCGCAAAGCGCCTTCGCTTTCCTCGACGCGGCCGAGCGCGGCAAGCTTGCCGGCCATCGCCTGGAGCGAGGCCCCCTGCGCGCGCAGCGTCACCGCGCCGGCGATATCGGACATCGCGCGCAGCTCGGCGGGCCTGCCGTTGGCGACGATGCGGCCGCGGTCGATAATGATCGCGCGCGTGCACGCGGCATCGACTTCCTCGAGGATGTGCGTCGAAAAGATGATCGCCTTGGTCCTGCCAAGCTCGCGGATGAGGTTCCTCACCTCGTGCTTCTGATTCGGATCCAGACCATCGGTCGGCTCGTCGAGAATCAGCACCTCGGGATCGTGGATCAGCGCCTGCGCGAGGCAGGTGCGGTGGCGGTAACCCTTGGAGAGCGTCTCGATCGTCTGCTCCAGCACCGTGTCGAGAAAACACAGATCGATGACTCGCCGCAGCGCCTTGCCGCGCGCCTCTCCATCCAGGCCGCGCAGTTCGGCAACGAAGTCGAGAAAGCCGCGCACCGTCATGTCCGGGTACGCGGCGGCGTTCTCGGGCAGATAGCCGATCAGGCGCTTGGCTTCGAGCGGCGACTCGCCGATGTCATGGCCACCGATCGCCGCCGTGCCCGAAGTCGGCGGCATGAAACCGGTGATCATGCGCATGGTGGTTGATTTCCCGGCGCCGTTCGGGCCGAGGAATCCGAGCACCTCCCCCTTCTCGACCGAGAAGGAGATGCCGTCGACGGCGCGTTTCGCGCCGAAGGACTTCACGAGGTTTTCGATCTTGATCATCTTTTTATATGCTTCACAGAACGATGGAATCGGCTTACCCGTCAGAACACGCCGGCGCCGCCATTCGGCAGGCGGCGCCGCGCATTCTATCCCTGAAACGGCGCCGCAGCGCCCGGCAAGGCCACGCCGACCGGTTGGACTACCGTCCGGACGCCGAGTTCCGCCGCGGTTGGTTGGCGAAGTAATAGGCGAGGTCGGCGAGATCCTGGTCGCTCATTCCGAACAGTTCCGCGGTCATCGCGGCGCCGTATCCGAGCCGCGCACCGCTTCGGAATTCTCGCATCGCCTTGAGCAGATAGTCCTCGCGCTGATTGGCGAGTCGCGGCATCTGTTCGCGCCCGGAGAAATCAGGGTTGTGACAGACCCCGCAGTGGCCGCGTCGCGCGATCGCCTCGGCACGTGCGAAATGCGGCGGATCGTCCGGCGCGCCGGCCCCCGGGGGCGGCGGAAGTCTGGAAAAAAACTCGGACCAGGCGCGCAGGTCATCGTCGCTGAAGGATTTGGCCACTTCGATCATCGGCGCGCCGCCGCGCCGTCCTTCGCGCAGGAGGAACAGCTGCGTCATCAGAAAGAACGAGGGCTGCCCGCCGAGCGACGGAATTTCCGCGAGGCCGGAGATGCCGTTCTCGCCGTGACAGGCATAGCAGGTCCTGGCCCTTTCCTCCATCGGCACCCGGTCCGCCCGCACTGCCCCGCAGATCCATGAAACGGAAAGAAAAAGGGCGGCGCAAGCCGTCCTCTTCGTGAAGCGCCCAGGCATCACTTCCTGCCGTAGCTCACCCGGTAGATCGCGCCGTTATGGTCATCCGACACCAGCAGCGACCCGTCCTTCATCACCATCACATCGGCCGGCCTGCCGAGATACTCGTTGTTCGCGACCAGTCCGGTGAGAAAGGGCTCCATCTTCGCGTTGCCCTTGGCGTCGGTGAACACCGCGACGACATCGGCCGCGTATTTTTTCGTGCGATTCCACGGACCGTGGCGCAAGTGAACCCCCCGCGTCCGCGAAGCCTGTACCGACCGCGCGAGCTCGGCGAAGCCGAACGGTGGCGCCCCAGTTCCGCCACGGCGCCGTGAATTCTACTCCCGGAAGCGGGCGATCTTCACCACTTCGCTCAGGCGTCGCAGCGCGCGCATTACGCGCGCCAGATGCCTGCGATGGGAGACCTGGACCACGAAGTGCAGGCTGGCGTGGAGCGAGTGTTCGTCCTCCATGCTGATCGAGTCGATGTTCGACCCGGCCTCGGCCAGTTCCGAGGCGACTTTGGCGAGAACGCCGCGTTCATTCCTGACTGTGACCGTGATCGCCACCTGGAAAAGACGCGTGGTCGCCTGGTCCCATTCGACGTCGATCCACTGCTCGGGCTGATTGCGGCGCGAACGCTCGACCTGCGCGCAATCGACGACATGCACGATCAGGCCCTGGCCCTTCTTGATCGATCCGACCACCGCATCGCCGGGAATCGGGTGGCAGCAGGTCGCGAACTGCACCGCCATGCCCTCGGTTCCATGAATCGTGACGTTGGCCGCAGGTTTCGCTTCAACCCCATCGGCATAGCGCAGCAAGCGCCGTGCCACCACGGCCGGGAGCCGCCTTCCCAGCCCGATGTCGGCGACCAGCTGTTGTCTCGAGCGCGTGCCGGTATCGCGCATCGCGCGCTCCCAGTTCGCATCGTCGATCGACGCAAGCGTGCTGCCGAAGCTCTTGAGCGCCTGACTGAGCAGCCGCTCGCCGAGCGCGGCGGACTCCTCGTACTGCATGGTCTTCAGAAAATGACGGATGTTCGAGCGCGCCTTGCCGGTGCGCACGTACTGCAGCCAGGCGGGATTGGGTTTCGCGTGGCTCGCGGTGATGATCTCGACGCGCTCGCCGTTGCGCAGCTCGGTGCGTAGCGGCACCAGCTCGCCGTCCACCTTTACCGCCACGCAACAGTTGCCGATATCGGTGTGCACCGCGTAGGCAAAATCGACCGCGGTCGCGCCGCGCGGCATCGAGAGGATCTTCCCCTGCGGCGTGAACACATAGACTTCATCGGGAAACAGATCGACCTTGACATGCTCGAGAAACTCCGCCGAATCGCCCGACTGGCTTTGTATTTCGAGCAGCGATTGCAGCCAGCCGTGCGTCTTTCTCTGCACGTCCGACAACGAGGCCTCCTCGTCCTTGTACATCCAGTGCGAGGCGACGCCGCTCTCCGCGATGTGATGCATATGCTCGGTGCGGATCTGGATCTCGACCGGCAAACCGTAGGGATCGATCAGCGCGGTATGCAGCGACTGATAGCCGTTGCCCTTCGGAATCGCGATGTAGTCCTTGAATTTCCCGGGGATCGGCTTGTAGAGCGAGTGCAGCGCGCCAAGTGCCAGGTAGCAGGTGGGAATGTCGCTCACCAGCACACGAAAGGCATAGATGTCGTGGATCTGCGAGAAGCTGAGGTGCTTTTCGACCATCTTGCGGTAGGTCGAGTAGACATTTTTCTCGCGGCCCACGACGGTCGCTTCGATGCCGGCTTCGGCGAGGCGCGCCTTGAATGCGGCCTCGGTCTTGCCGATCACCTCGCGCCGGTTGCCGCGCGCCGCACGCGTTGCCTTGGCGAGCACCGCGTAGCGCAGCGGATAGAGATTGGAGAACGCGAGTTCCTGCATCTCGTTGTGCAGCGCGTTCAAGCCGAGACGCAACGCGATCGGGGCGTAGATCTCCATCGTCTCGCGTGCGATCCGGCGGCGCTTGGCGGGCGGCACCGCGCCCAGCGTCCTCATGTTGTGCAGCCGGTCGGCGAGCTTGATCAGGATCACGCGCACATCGCGCGCCATCGCGAGCAGCATCTTGCGGAAGTTCTCGGCCTGCGCCTCCTCGGCCGACTGGAACTCGATACGCGCGAGCTTGGACACGCCATCCACCAGTTCGGCGACCGATTTGCCGAAGGTCTTGGCGATTTCCGATTTGCTGACCTGCGCGTCCTCGAGCACGTCGTGCAGCAGCGCCGCCATGATCGCCTGGCTGTCGAGGTGCCAGCCGGCCAGAATTTCGGCGACCGCGAGCGGATGTGAAATGTACGGATCGCCCGATTGGCGCTTCTGCCCGGAATGCGCGGCTTCCGAAAAGCGATACGCCTCGTTCAGGCGCGCGACATCGGCCTGCTTGAGGTAGGCGAACCGGTTTTCGTCGAGACCGAGTACCGTGGACATCCGGCCAGACTAGCAGGTTGCCGCGAAAGGCGCGATGTCCAGCGGATCCCGCCCGCACCAAGCGCCCGACGACGGTTCTGGATGACCACGGTGTTCGCGCTGTGCGCGCTCGCGCCAAGCGCGCGCAGCGCGGAGCAATAACCCCACGCGTCACGCTTCTTTCGATCCGGCTGTCGGACGGCGCGCCGGACCGAGAGGGCTTACCTCAGAGCGGACCGCTCGTGCTGGCGGCGGCCGGAGGCGTACGCCTCAGCACCTCGGCGCCGACCTTGCCCGCGGCGATTTCGCGCAGGGCGATCACCGTCGCCTTGTCCTTGTTCGACTCGACGAGCGGCGTGGCGCCCGCGTGCAATTGACGCGCACGATAGGTCGCGGCGAGCGTCAAATTGAATCGATTGCCGATGTACTTCATGCAGTCGTCGACGGTAATGCGAGCCATGGTCAGCCTTCCATTCGGTACAGGTTGGGATGTTGTTGAAGCTGACGCGTCGCGCGCAGCCTTTCGGCGCGAACAATGGCTTTCAGGTCGCGCTTCGCATCATCGAAGTCATTGTTAATTATAACATAATCGAACTCCGCCGCATGCGGGAGTTCGTCCCGGGCGCTCTCCAGGCGGCGCCGGATGACCTCTTCCGCGTCCTGCCCGCGCGCGCGAAGGCGCCGCTCCAGTTCATTCAGCGAAGGCGGCAGGATGAACACGCACAGGCAGTCCGGGTGGAGTCTGCGCACCTGTTCGGCCCCCTGCCAGTCGATCTCCAATACCAGGTCGTGCCCGTCCTTGACCGCCGCGGCCACCGCTGCATGCGAGGTTCCATAGCGGTAGCCGTGTACCTGGGCGCTTTCCAGGAACTCGCCGCGCTCCAGCATGCCGACAAATGTGCGGTCGTCGACAAAATGGTACTCGCGGCCATCGACCTCGCCGGTACGCGGTGCGCGCGTGGTGTGCGAAATCGACAGGCGCACCCGGGAATCGTCCTTCAGCAGCGCATTGATCAGCGAACTCTTGCCGGCGCCCGAGGGCGCCGTGACGATGAACAACAGTCCTTTCATGGGATTTCTTTCACGTGCGAAGGTCGGCATGCCTACTCGATGTTCTGCACTTGTTCGCGCACCTGTTCGATGAGCAGCTTCAACTCGAGGGCGCAGTCGGCGATCTTCTGCGCAGCGGCCTTGGATGCGAGCGTATTGGCCTCGCGATTGAGTTCCTGGGAGAGAAAATCGAGCCGCTTGCCCGCGGCGCCGCCCTTGTCGAGCGTGCGCTCGACCTCGTCCAGATGCACGCTTAGGCGCGTCAATTCCTCATCGACATCGATCTTGGCCCCAAACATCGCGATTTCCGTGCGGATTCGCTCGTCGTCGGCGTTGCCGATCGCGTCGCGCAGCCGCTGCGCAAGCTTCTCCTGGTAGGCGGCGACTGCCTGCGGCACCAGCGGCGCGACGTCGGCAACCCGGCGACGCATCTCGGCGATGCGCTGCCGTATCGCGGCATCCAGCTTTGCTCCCTCGCGCGCGCGCGCGGCAAGCAGTTCATCGAGCGTCCTGGCGCACAGGCCGGAGATCAGAGGGCGCAAGGTCTCCTCATCCACGACCCCCTGCGAGAGCATGCCCGGCCAGCGCAGCACATCGGCGACCCTCAGCGCAGGCGCGTCGGGAAAAGCGCTCTTCACCTCGCCCGAGAGGCGCGCGAGCTGGCCGAGCACCGCCGGATCGAGCCTCGCCGAAGCCGCGGACACATCGCCCGCCGACAGGGACACGCGGCAATCCACCTTGCCGCGCCCAAGGCGCGCGGCGATCGATTCGCGCAGCATCGGCTCATAGGCGCGCAATTCCTCGCTCACCCTGAACTGCATATCCAGAAACCGCGCATTGACGGTCCTGATTTCAAAACCAATCCGGCCGGCGGCCGTTTCGGCGAGGGCGACCGCATAGCCCGTCATGCTGAGGATCATCTGTCTCGACCGTGGGCAATTGTGAAATTGTGCTTGTCGGGGCCCCCGCCGCGCGCGCAGTACGCGGGAGCCGGAGGGAAACACGTATCATAAGGGGGATGTCATCTCAAGCCAACCAACCGCTGCCGGAGGGGCATCAGCTTCTCAACTACCGCATCATGAAGCTGATCGCTTCGGGCGGCTTTTCGCTCGTCTATCTCGCACATGACGAGAACGAACAGCCGGTTGCAATCAAGGAATACCTCCCGGCCACGCTCGCCCTGCGCGCCGAGGGCGACGTACTGCCCGTGATCCCGGAGGACAAGCTGGCCGCGTTTCGCTACGGCCTGAAATGCTTTTTCGACGAAGGTCTGGCGGTCTCCAAGCTCTCGCATCCGAACATCGTGCGCGTCATCAATTTCTTTCGCGCCAACGAGACCGTCTACATGGTCATGCGTTACGAGCGCGGCCGCACCCTCCACGAGCACATCAGCGCGCATCGAGGTGCGTTGCGCGAGGATTGGATCCGCCAAAGCTTTGCGCAGTTGCTGAACGGGTTGCGCGAGGTGCATTCGAACAAGCTGCTCCATCTGGACATCAAGCCGGGCAATATCTATATCCGCAACGACGGTACACCGCTGCTCATCGACTTCGGCGCCGCGCGCCAGACGCTCACCGTTGAAGGCGTGCAACTGCCACCGATGCTCACGCCCGGTTTCGCGTCGCCCGAGCACTACGGCCGCAGCGAGGATCTCGGCCCCTGGAGCGACATCTACTCGATCGGTGCGAGCATGTACGCGTGTCTGGCCTCCAGCGCGCCGCAGCCGGCCAACGAGCGCATGGAGAAGGACCGCCTGATGCCCGCGCGCCGCGCGTGGCCCGGCAAGTACTCGAACGAATTGCTCGACATCGTCGACTGGTGCCTGCAGATCGATCATCTGCTGCGCCCACAGAGCGTATTTACCCTGCAAAAGTCGCTGCTCGGCGAAAAAGACCCCGGATACCGCGGCGAGACGCCGATTCTTGACCAGATCAAGGGAGCCATCCTGAAGCTCGGCAAGCGCTGACGCCGACCGACCCGGCATGAAATTCACCATCGCACAGGACATCCGCATCGGCGCGCGCCCCTACCAGCAGGACCGGGTGGGGCATTGGTCGACGTCCGAGTCGCTGATGCTGGTGATCGCCGACGGCATGGGCGGTCACCAGCACGGCGAGATCGCGGCGCAGACCGCGCTCGAGTACTTCGCCGGCGAATTCAAGCGCGAGGCGAAACCGAAGATCAAGGATCCCGATTTGTTCCTGTTTCGCGGCCTTGCGCGCGCGCACTCGGCGATCCTGCAGCAGGCACGCCGCTTCGGCTGGAGCGAGGCGCCGCGCACGGTGATCGTGGTGTGCGTGGTGCAGGATGGACGCGCCTACTGGACGCACATCGGAGACTCGCGCCTGTATCTGATCCGCGCCGGGCGGGTCGTGACGCGCACCAAGGATCACTCGCGCGTCCAGCAACTGGTCGATGAGGGCCGCATCCGCGAGGAGGCGATCCCGTCGCACCCGGAGCGCAACCTGCTCTTCCAGTGTCTGGGAGGCGACAAGCCGCCGAAGCTCGAACCCGCTGCGGGCGCTCGGCTGGCGAAGAACGATCTGTTGCTGATGTGCTCCGATGGGTTGTGGGGCCCGCTCTCGCCGCACCAGCTGCTCAACATGCTGCTCACCAAGCCTCCGGCGCGCGCGGTCCCCGACTTGGCGGCGCTCGCCGAAACGCGCGCCGGCGCCGATTGCGACAATATTTCGCTGCTTCTTATGCAATGGGGCGAGGAAGCGGCCACCGCCGCCAAGGAGCAAAACACCATCCCCTTTCACGACCTGCCCGCCAGCCAACAAGCCGCCGACACTCCGGATCTCGACTATATGAACATGACCGACGCCGACATCGAACGTTCAATTGCGCAAATCAAGGCCGCATTGCGCAAGCAGACGGGCAACCCATGAGACCCAGCGGACGTAGCGCCGACGCCTTGCGCGCGGTGCGCATCGAACGCGCCTATACGCGCCACGCGGAAGGATCGGTGCTGGTCGCGTTTGGCGATACGCGCGTGCTGTGCACCGCGAGCGTGGAAGAGAAGGTGCCGCCGTTTCTGCGCGGCAGCGGGCGCGGCTGGATCACCGCCGAATACGGAATGCTGCCGCGCGCCACGCATACGCGCGGCGATCGCGAGGCCGCGCGCGGCAAACAATCGGGGCGCACTCTAGAGATCCAGCGCCTGATCGGCCGCGCGCTGCGCGCGGTGACCGATCTGGGTCGGCTCGGCGAGCGCACCATCGCGGTCGATTGCGATGTCCTGCAGGCCGACGGCGGAACGCGCACCGCCTCGATCACCGGCGCCTTCGTCGCCGTGCATGACGCGATGACCTGGATGCAGGCGCGCGACATGATCGCGACACCGCCAATCAAGGATTTTGTCGCGGCGGTATCGGTCGGAATCTACCTGGGCAAGCCGGTGCTCGATCTCGACTATGCCGAGGACTCGGACTGCGACACCGACATGAACGTGGTGATGACCGGGTCCGGCCGCTTCGTCGAGGTGCAGGGGACCGCCGAAGGGCAGCCATTCGATCGCGGCGAACTCGATGCCCTTCTCGGGCTCGCCGAAAAGGGCATCGGGGAATTGATTTCCCTGCAACGGCAGGCCCTCCGGATGTGATGACGGGGATCGACAGGCTCGTCCTCGCCAGCAACAATCCTGGCAAGTTGCGCGAGATTCGCGCGCTCCTTGCGCCACTGGCGATCGACGTCGTGACGCAGGCCGAACTGGGAATCGCCGAAGCCGACGAACCGCATGCGACATTCCTCGAAAACGCGCTCGCCAAGGCGCGCCACGCGAGCGCGGCAGCCGGAATGCCGGCGCTCGCCGACGATTCGGGACTTTGCGTCGCCGCGCTCGGCGGCGAGCCGGGCGTGCAGTCGGCCTATTACGCCGGCCGTTCGGGCAGCCGCGCGCAGCGCGATGCGCGCAACAACGCAAAACTGATTGCGGCGCTCTCCGGCGTAGCCGACCGGCGCGCGCACTACTACTGCATGGTGGTGCTCGTTCGCCGTGCCGACGACCCGCAACCGGTATTCTGCGAAGGGCTCTGGCGCGGTGAGATCGCCGCCGCGCCGCGCGGCGAGGGGGGGTTCGGCTACGACCCGCTGTTCTATCTTCCCGAGCAGGGCCGCAGCGCCGCCGAACTGGAGTCCGGCGAAAAGAACCGCCTGAGTCATCGCGGCCGCGCACTCGCCGGGCTGCTCGATCGGCTGAGGGAACCGGCATGACGGCACTCGCGCCGATCCGGCTCGAGCGGCCCGGCACGCCGCGGCTCGCGGTGCTGCCGCCGCTTTCCATCTATGTCCACATTCCCTGGTGCCTGCGCAAATGCCCCTACTGCGATTTCAATTCGCACGAGACCAAGGATACGTTGCCGGAGGGCGAATACGTCGACGCGCTGTTCGGAGATCTCGAATTGCTGCTGCCCTCGATCTGGGGACGCCGGGCGGTAAGCATATTCATCGGCGGGGGCACCCCCAGCCTGTTCTCGCCCGCTTCGATCGAGCGGCTGCTCTCCGGTTTGCGCGCACGTCTGCCCCTGGAGCCCGGCGCCGAGATCACCCTCGAGGCAAACCCGGGCACCGTCGAGGCGGAGCGCTTTCGCGACTACGCCGATGCCGGCGTGAACCGCCTGTCGATCGGCGTGCAGAGCTTCGACGACGCCCAGCTCGCCGCGCTCGGCCGCATCCACTCGGCGCACCAAGCGCGGCGCGCGCTCGACCTCGCGATGACGTATTTCGATAACGTCAACATCGACCTGATGTACGGTCTGCCCGGCCAGTCGCTTGCCCAGGCGCAGGCCGATCTCAGCGAGGCCGCCCGCATCGGTGCGACGCAGATTTCCGCCTACCAGCTCACGATCGAAACCAACACCGCGTTTTATCGCCGCCCCCCGGTGTTGCCCGAGCACGACCTCTGCGCCGACATGCAGCGCATGGCCGAGAATGCGCTTGCCGCGGCGGGTTACGGACACTACGAGACCTCGGCGTTCGCGCGCCCGGGCAAACGCTGCCGCCATAATCTGAACTACTGGCGGTTCGGCGACTATCTGGGCCTGGGTGCCGGCGCACACGGCAAACTGAGTTTCGCCGATCGCATCACGCGCCATGCGCGCATCAAGGCGCCGCACGAGTATCTGGCGGGCGCGCGGCGGGGCTCGACGCTCGCCGAGGAACGCACGGTCAGCGCGCCGGAGCTGCCGCTGGAGTTCATGCTCAATGCGCTGCGCCTGACCGAAGGCTTCGACGAAGCATTGTTCCCGCTGCGCACGGGCCTGCCCGGCGCGGCGATCGCGGCGCCGCTCGCGAGCGCACTGGAACAGGGACTGATCGAGCGCGACGGCGTACGCCTGCGCCCGAGCGAGCGCGGCCGGCTGTTTCTCAACGATTTGCTCGCGCTCTTCCTGGACAAGGACTAAAGGGCATTGCGGCGGACGAATCGAAAGCGCCGCCGGACGACATCGCGTAGGCCAATCACCGTGCCGATCCGTCGCGCCGCGCCGCGGCCTTCTAGCCCGCCCCGATGCCGAACGCCGGATGTTCCGCGACCGGATAGTCCAGATGGTAACCCTGGACGAATTCCACTCCCAACCGCCGCACCAGAGCGAGGGTGGCGGTGTCCTCGACGAACTCGGCGATGCATTTCTTGCGCAGGGCATGCGCCGCGTCGACCATCGCTTTGACCAACGCCTGGTTCTCGGTGTCGCGTGCCAGATCCTGGATGAAGATGCCGTCGATCTTGAGAATCCTCACATCGAGGTGTTTCAGGTACACGAATGTCGAGAAGCCACTGCCAAAATCATCGAGGTAGACCTCACAGCCGATCTGGCGGAGCGCCTCGATGAAACGCTGCGCCTCCTGGATATCCGAGACCGCCGCGGATTCGGTGAGTTCTACGATCAGGCGCCGGGGATCGACGCCGTGGTGCGCGAGGCGCGCGCGGATGTGCTGGGGCAGCGTGGCGTCGTCCAGACTGCGCGCCGAAATATTCACCGCGATCGCCGGAACCTGGGGATGGCGCGCCAGCCTGCCGATGCAATGCTCGATCACCCACCGGTCGATCTCCCCGATCTGGCCGCTCTTCTCGGCAATGGGAATGAATTGTCCGGGCAGGATGACGCGCTGCGGCTGCGCCGGGTCGCGCATGCGCACCAGTGCCTCGAGGTGGCGCAGGCCGAGATCCTCGACGCCATAGATGCCCTGATAGTGCATCTCGAACAGGCCGCGCTCGAGCGCCTGCGCAATGCGCTGCGTCCAGGAAATTCGCTCGACCATAATCTCCGACATGTCGCGCTGCGGATCGTAGACCGCCCAGGTGTTCTTGCCCTCCGACTTGGCCTGGTACATCGCGGCATCCGCATTCGCCACCAGTTCGTCCGCGGTCGCGCCGTGGTCCGGGAACACGGCGACGCCGATGCTCGCCGTCAGGCGCAAATTGCGTCCGCCAAAGCGAAACGGGATCGACGAGATCGACTCGATGATGCGTGTCGGCAGGCCCCCGACCTGATCGCCCGGTAGGTGGCTGCACAAGACAGCGAATTCGTCGCCGCCCAGGCGCGCGAAAACGTCGCCTGCGCGCACCACACCGATGACCTGGCTACCCGCGCGCACCAGCACCGAGTCACCGGCCCGATGGCCAAAGGTGTCGTTGATGGCCTTGAAATCGTCCAGGTCAAAATAGAGCAGGGCAAACTTGGTTCCGCTGCGGCGCGCACCGCCGATCATCTGCTCGAGCTGCGCCTGGAAGCGGTGCCGGTTGAACAGCCCGGTGAGCGGATCGCGCTCGGCAAGGTAAAGCAGCTGCTGCGCAGTCTTGCGCTCGTGGGTGATGTCTTCATAGACCCACAGGCGTCCGAGCGCTTGCCCATCTCCGCCGAGCACCGGATAGGATTGCTGGGCGAGGACCCTTTCGTCGGCGAGCTCCAGCTCGAAGCGCTCACTCGTCTCGTGCGTATCGAGCACCTGGAGCAAGTGCTTGGAGGCGTGTGCGGCATGGGTGAACTGCCTCCTCGATCCGGCAAGCATTTCGTCGGTGGTGATGCCCACCACCTCTTCATTGTCGGGAATCGCCCAGATGCGGCGAAACGCCGGATTCACGTATTCGACGCGTCGTTCCCCGTCCTCGAACAGGATGCCGATGTTCATCGCCGAAAGAAGCGCCGCCATGCGCCCCTGTTCGCGTTGCGCGACGGTTCGCAGTTCGCGCTGCTGCTGCTCGGTGACGCGCAGCTCCGCCAGTGCCAACTCGAGGGCCTGCCGGGCGCGGTGCGCCTCGGTGACATCGGCGGTCGTGCCAAAGACACGCACCGCCTTGCCCTGCTCGTTAAAGCTTACCCGCCCGCGCTCCTCGAGCACGCGCTCGCCCGCGGGGGTCACGACGCGGTGCACGATGTGATAGGGAACCTTTTCGTCCGGATTCAAGACACGTTGCATTTCGGCGACTATGGCAGCCCGGTCATCCGGGTGCACCGCGTGGAGGAACCTGCCCGAGTCAGCCTCCACGGAACCTGGCGCATAACCGAGCAGGCGGTACTGCTCGTCGGACCACACCGCGGTGTTGGTAGCCGGATCCAGCACCCAGTTGCCCACGCGCCCGACTTCCTGCGCCTCGCGCAGCCATGCATTGGCCTGTTCGAGCGCCTCGGTGCGTTCGCGCACGCGGCGCTCGAGCTGGGCATTGAGACTCCTTGCCTCGTCGATCGCCGCGCGCTCGGCACGCCGCGCCTGGATATTGACCTGACGCAGCAGGTGAGCGAGCGAGAACGCAATCGCGATCGCGCAGGCCGCCCTGAAGATCTGTACCGGCATTACGAGGACGCGTGCGAAATCGGTCTCGTCCGGAAGAACCGGAAACACCGACCCCTTTGGCTGAACAAGCCCCGCCAGCAAGCCGTAGGCCGCGAAGGATCCGACCGCAATGACCATCGGCCAGATCGAACCCAGGCGACGCAAATTGGCGCCCTCGCGGCGGAGATAGCCCAAGAGACCCAGCGCCGTCAGACCCGCAGCAGGCAACGCAAGAAACAATCGCGTGACGGAAGCGATGCCGTGCGCGCTGTCCGGGGCGAGTACCCCGGCGGCCACCACCGCACCGATGGACGGCAGGTAGATCCACACCGAAAGCGCTCCCCTCGCAGCCGGCTCAGGGCAGCACCAAATGATGATGCGGCGACCGAACTCGAGAAGCGGCAGATAGGACACGGCGAGCCAGGCTGCGGCGAACTGACGCGCGCCGGGCGACAACTCGACGGCGTAGTTGAGACGCCACGAGTCGAACAATTCCCGGGAGCCGTGCAGCAGCGCGAACAGTGCCACCAGCCACAGGTCGGAGGCAAAGTGAAGCGCCTCGTCTTCCTTCGGCTGGAGATAGATCACGACGCCCAGGAGCACGAACGCCCCGCCGTAGGCGAGGTAGATGTCGGCCAGGTGGGCCGCGAAGAAGTTGCCGAATGCTGTGGTCATCGATGGAAAGGACGCGACGCGCTATTCTGTTCAGCGTCCGGCCGCACGGGCCCCAATTATTCAAATTGACCCGATTCTGATGCAGCGAGCGGCCGAAGCCGCGGCGGCGTCATTCGTGCGCGTGTGAATTCACACAGCGATGACAGTTCCTAACACGGGGTGAGTACGCTTCTTATTTAGCGCGGCCGGAAACTTCGCGCATCGCGGCGCTCCCTGGCGGATGCTCCCGGAAGCAAGATCCGCAAATCAGCCCTTGCTCGCGAGTTCTCCGCTCGCGAGCAAGCGCTCCAGATCCTCCGTCCCGCCGATCAACACTCCTTTCACGAACACCATCGGAAAGGTGGGCCAGCCGGTCCACATCTTCAGTGCCAGTCGCCGGCGCCAGGCGCTGAAGTAGCTGCCATACTCGAGATATCTGTACGGCAGGCGCGCCGCATCCAGTAGCTTTCTCGCCTTCGCGGGAAACGGATTCTGCTTCATACCGACAACCACGATGTCGCTGTCTGCTACCGCCGCCCGGACTTCGCGCACGATGCCGGTGTGGTAGTCCGCGATAACATCACGGATCGCAGGGTGAATATGCGCTTCGTCAAGAATGCTGCGCGGCATGGCGATATCGTCCTGAAAGCTGCGCTCGTCGGCGCCAATATATGAGTCTAGCAGCCGATGGACCGGCGCGAGGCCGCCGCGGCACACGCCGCGTCGTAGAATCACCTTCCCGCCCCGGCATCCGAATTGTTTTCGTGCGATCGACATGACTCCCTACTCGTGGACCCTCCCCTACGCCTGGCCGCGAAAACCCCTGCTCGCCGCCAATGTGGTCGCCACCTCACAGCCGCTCGCGGCTCAGGCCGGGCTGTCGATGCTCGCCGCGGACGGTAATGCGGTCGACGCGATCCTCGCCGCCGCGATTGCGCTCACGCTGGTGGAGCCGGTATCGAACGGCATCGGCTCGGATGCTTTCGCGATCATCTGGGACGGGCGGCAACTTCACGGCATCAATGCCTCGGGTCGATCGCCCGCGGGATGGACGCCCGAGTTCTTCGCCGGACAGGCAGCGATGCCCGCGCGCGGCTGGAATACCGTGACGGTTCCGGGTTGTGTATCGGCCTGGAGCGAGATGAGCAAACGCTTCGGAAAGTTGCCGTTCGAGAAGCTGTTCGGGCCGGCGATCCGCTACGGGCGCGAGGGATTCCTTGTCTCGCCCACTATCGCGGGGCAATGGGCGCAGCAGGCAGAGGAATTGAAAGCGCAACCCGGTTATGCCGAGGCCTTCATGCCGGGCGGTCGCGTGCCGCGCGCGGGCGAAGTGTTTCGCTTTCCGGCGCACGCCGCCACGCTGGAAAAGATTGCCGCGACCCGAGGGGAGGCCTTCTACCGCGGCGAACTCGCCGAACGACTCGAAGCCCATGCCCGCACGCACGGTGCGGTGCTGAAGGCCACCGACCTTGCCGCACACCGCGCCGACTGGGTCGACACCCTGTCGGTGAACTACCGCGGCTATGACGTGCACGAGCTGCCGCCCAACGGCCACGGCGTCGTCGCATTGATCGCGCTGGGGATCCTCGAACACTTCGACCTGCGTGCGCTGCAGGTCGACTCGGCGGCGAGCCTGCATCTGCAGATCGAAGCGGTGAAGCTTGCCTTTGCCGATGCCCTTGCCTACCTCGCCGACCCCGCGGCAATGCCCTTCGCAGCACGGCAACTGCTCGATCGCGACTATCTCAAAGGTCGCGCCAGGCTGATCGACCCAAAACGCGCGCAGGTTTTCACCGAGGGCGTGCCACCGAAGGGAGGCACGGTCTATCTCACCGCCGCCGATGCCTCCGGGATGATGGTGTCGATGATCCAGTCGAACTTCATTGGCTTCGGCTCGGGAGTCGTCGTCCCCGATACCGGTATCTCCTTGCAGAACCGCGGCGCGTGCTTCGTTCTCAAACCCGGCCATCCCAATCGAGTCGCGCCCAACAAGCGCCCTTACCATACGATCATTCCCGGCTTCGTCACCCGCGAGGGCAAGGCGGTGATGAGCTTTGGCGTGATGGGAGGCATGATGCAACCTCAGGGTCACGTGCAGGTGATGGTGCGCATCGCCGACTACGGGCAAAATCCCCAAGCCGCGTCCGACGGGCCGCGTTTTCGCTGGATGCAGGGGCTGGATGTCAACCTCGAAAGCGCCTTCGATTCCGGCGTGCTGGAGGAATTGACGCGGCTGGGCCACCGGATCACCCAACTGCGCGCGGGCTACATGGATTTCGGCAGCGCGCAAATGATCTGGAAACTGGACGGCGGCTATCTCGCCGCGAGCGATCCGCGGCGCGACGGGCAAGCAGTCGGATTCTGACCACACCGGGATCGCACACCGACCATGGGGGCACTCGACACACGCACGATCACCTACCTGGTCGTGTCCATCGCGCTGTTAATGGGTGGCCTGATGTGGCTGATCTGGTCGCGCGACCGTTCGCTGCGCAAGTACGCCTACTGGTCGGCGGGAAATTTCTCCCTGGGGGTGGGATGGCTCCTGATTGCGGTGCGCGGTCTGGTACCCGAATTCGCATCGATCGTCCTAGCGAACTCGATCATCGCGCTGGGTTACGTACTGCTGCTGGCGGGCGTACGCAATTTTTCGGGCGCCCGGGTGAATTGGGGATTCGGCGTGCTGGTGGTCGCCATCGTGTTCATCGGCCAGTCCTACTGGGTGCAGTCCCGTGCGCCAGTGGATACACGCATCACCTTCGTCATGTGGACGATGACGATCGTGGTCGCGGCCATCGCACGGGATCTGGTCCGATTCGCGATCCCCGCGATACGCTTTTCCAGCCTTACGACCGCCACCGTGTTCGCGTTGCACGGAGGGTTGCTATTCTTCACCGGGCTCGTGTTCGCACTTCCTCGCGACGCCCTCTCCACCTTCTTTGCGCCGTCGCTGCCGGTCTCGGTGATGGCGCTCGGCACCGCGCTGAGCATCGCCGCCTGGTCGGTCGGCTTTCTGTTCCTGTCGCAGGAAAGGGCCCGTCAGGCGCTCGTCGAACTCACCGGCACGCTCGATCAGCGGGTGCGGGACAGTACCGAGGAATTGCGGCAAGCGCAGGCAGTGTTGCGAACCGCCAACGCTCAGCTCCAGCGTGCGATCGACGCCTCGGGTGCCTTGCTCTGGGACCTCGATCCCGAGACCGGCGATCTGTTCGTGAGCCACGCCGCCCGCGAGTCGAGCGAACCGCAAAAGCCCAGCGGCAATATTTCCAATTACTTCAGTCGCGTGTCCGCCGACGATCTGCCGAGGCTGAAGGCAGCGGCCGTGGCAGTCATGAAGGGCGAGACAAGCGAGTACTACGAAGAACATCGTTTGCTCGACGCGAACGGCGATTGGCGCTGGATCATGGCGCGCGGCCAGGTGACGCAGCGCGATCCGCGCACCGGTCGCGCGCTGCGCCTCTCGGGAACCAACCTCGACATTACCGAGCGCAAGCAGATCGAGTTGGCGCTGCAGTCGAGCGAGGCACGCCTGCGCTTTCTTCTCGAAGCAAGCCCGGTCGTGATCTACACCTGCAGGGCCTCGGGCGATTTCGGCGCCACCTTTATCAGTGCGAACGTGCGCAAACTGTTCGGGTATCGCCCGGAACAATTTACCGATGACTCCGGTTTTTGGCTGCGGAACATTCATCCGGAGGACAGTGCGCGGGTATTGCAGGAACTGGGGGCACTGTTCGAGCACGGCGTACATGCGCACGAATACCGCTTTCGCATGCCCGACGGGAATTTTCGCTGGATCCATGATTCGCTCAGTCTGGTGCGCGACGCGCGCGGCGAGCCGGTCGAGATGATCGGCTACTGGGCCGACATCCACGGCCGCAAGCTGGACGAGTTGCTGCTGCAGGAATCGAAGGCGGCGGCGGAAAAGGCCAACCTCGCGAAATCCGAATTCCTGTCGCGCATGAGCCACGAACTGCGCACGCCGCTGAATGCGATTCTCGGCTATGGTCAGTTGCTGGAAATGGACGCCGCCAACGAATCGCAGCAGGAAAGTCTCGCGGAGGTCATGCGCGCGGGCGAGCACCTGCTCACATTGATCAACGATCTTCTCGACCTCTCACGCATCGACAGCGGCCACCTCGCGCTCTCGCCCGAGGCGGTCGATCTGGCCAAGGCCGTACGCGCCGCCACGGCGCTGGTTCGACCGATGCTCGCGCCGGCGAAGGTGGCTCTTGAAATGAATCTGGCCGATTTCCGAGGGGTGACCGTCATGGCCGACCCGACGCGTCTGCGCCAGGTGCTCGTGAACTTGCTGGTCAACGCGGTGAAATACAACCGTCCGGAAGGCCGTGTGACGCTTCAGTACGAGCAAGGCGATACGAACCGGCTACGCATCAAGGTCATCGACACCGGACGCGGCATCGCCCCAGAGAATCTGCCAAGATTGTTCCAGCCGTTCGAACGACTCGGTGCGGAAGCAAGCGAACTGGAGGGTACCGGGATCGGACTCGCGCTCGCCAAGCGGCTGCTCGAGTTGATGGGCGGGACGATCGGCGTATCGAGTGTTCCGGGAAAGGGTTCCACGTTCTGGATCGAACTGGCAAGGGCGTCGCACAGCCCGACGAGCGCATCCGCGCCGCATGCGATCCCGGCTGTACGTTCCGTCGGCACCGCACGCAAGATTCTTTACATCGAGGACAACCCCGCCAACCGGCGTTTGATGGAACAGATCTTCGGCCGATTGCCGAACCTGATCCTGGTCGCCGCGGCCAACGGTGAAGCCGGGCTCCGTCTTGCGAGGACCGAGGCACCCGACCTGATATTGCTCGACATCCACCTGCCCGATCTCGACGGTTTCGAGATCTTGCGCAGATTGCGCGCCACGCCGGGTATGTCGAAAATCCCCGTGCTCGCGCTCACCGCCGATGCGATGCCGCGCGAAATCCAGCGCGGCAGGCAGGCGGGCTTCGATGCCTACATCACGAAACCGCTCGATATACAGAAGTTCATTGAAACCATGATGGCATCGCTGGACCGGGCGCAACCATGAATCTGCGTATCGAAGCACCGCAGCGGGTGCGGCATTGCCGCCGCCTCGCGCCGTAGTCGAACCTTACCGGGAGCCGTGAAATGCCGAAGATCTGGGGACGCACCAATTCGGTCAACGTGAAAAAGGCATTGTGGGCGGCCGAAGAACTTGGCCTCGCGTACGAGCGCATCGACGCCGGCATGCAGTTCGGCCTGGTCAACACGCCCGAATATCGCAAGCTCAATCCGAACGGACTCATTCCCACGCTGGAGGACAACGGTTTCGTGCTTTGGGAATCGCACGCGATCGTGCGCTACCTCGCGGCGAAACACGGTGCAGGCACGCTGTGGCCCGCCGACCTGCGCGTGCGCGCGGATGCCGATCGCTGGATGGACTGGACCTACACGCTTGGCAATGCGTTACGTCCCGCTTTCTGGGGTTTGCTGCGCACGCCACCCGAGAAACGCGATCCGACCGAGATCGCGGACTCGTGCAAGAAGACCGCGGAACTGCTGCGCATCGTCGACGATCGGCTCGCAGGACGTGCGTACATCGCCGGTGACTCCTTTACCATGGGCGACATTCCGCTCGGCTGCCACGTGCATCAATGGTTCAACGTGCCGATCGAGCGCCCGGCACTGGCGAATCTGCAAGCCTGGTATCAACGCCTTTGCGCGCGCCCGGCCTACGCGAAGATCGTCAACGTACCGCTTTCCTAGGTTCGGCCTGTCCGATTGCGGCAAGCCGTGCCGTGCGTTCGGCCTTCGGCAACGCCGCCAGATTGCGCACCGCCTGATAGAACGCCGGCAGCTCGCTGTTTGCCTGCTCGAGCAGGCGCTCGAAGCCGGGCACCAGTCGCGCATAGGTGGAGAACGCGACCAGCAAGGCGTTGTTCGGCTCGTCGCCAAGGAAGCGGTCGTAGCCGGCATAGCCGCCCCAGTTCGCCTTGAGGGTGTCGTAGCGCACGCGCATGTGCGCGAACTCGGCGCGCTTTTGCGCGCGCCGCGCCTCGGGGGTCATGGGTTCGCCGTAGAGCTCGCGCAGACGATCGCGCGTTCGCTCGACGAGTAGGCCGAATTCCTGCCGGCGGGCGCGCGTGCGCTGCACGGCGGGAAGCTCGGCGGCGCGGCCCTCGCGCTCCATCCAGCGACGCAGGCCCTCCTCCTGCACCACCACGGCGAAGGATTCGTTGAACGCCGAGTCGTCCTTCACGTACACCACCTGATGCGCGAGTTCGTGGAATACGAGTCGCGCCAGTTCCGCATCCGGATAGGTAATGAACGTCGAAATCAACGGGTCGTCGAACCAGCCGAGCGTCGAGTACGCGGGCACTCCGCCGACGAAGACATCGTAGCCCGTTTCGCGCAGACGCGCCGCGTGCGCGCGCGCATCGACTTCGGCAAAGAATCCCTGATAGGTCACGCAGCCTGCGATCGGGAAGCACTCGGTGCGCGGCTCGACGGAAAACTCCGGCGCGGCGAACACGTTCCACAGAACGTACGGCCTCTCGAGCGCCACGTATCGGGTATAGCTGCCGTTGTCGGGCAGACCCAGCTCGCGCGATGCAAAGGCGCGGATACGTCGTGCGGTCGCAAGGCGCGCCTGCAGGGGCCCGGCGGTAGCGGGATCGGCGAGCCAATCGTCCACCGGACGCGCCGCGTTCAGCAATTCGAACTGTCCGCCCACCGCCTGCGCGTAGTAGCCGATGGTCTCACAGGCACCGACGAGCGCCAGCGCTGCGGGCAGCAGCAGCCACCCCCACAAGCGCCGCCGCGTCATCGGCCTTCCTCCGCGCAGCCGTCGCGCTCGGCGAATCGGCCGCTCGCGAGAAAGCGGGTCACCAGGGCCGCGGCATGGCGCGACACAACCATCAGGCTGTGCGACAGCGGCACGCTCAGGTGCTCGGTCGCGTCTTCGACGCGCGTCTCATCGAGTCGCACCACGCCGTCATTGGCGCCTGGCAGCGGACCGAACAGGTGCCCCAGACCAAAGGAGCGCGTCCCGGCGATCACCCCGAGCGGCGCATCGCGCAGCCATCGCGCGCTGCGGCCCTCGCTCCACAGACTCGCGCTTGCCCCGAGCATCAAGTGTCCGAGCCGGGTTGCCCCGAATCGCCGCGCCGCGAGACAGCCGTTGACCGGCGGAGCGAGCAGCACCGCCGAAGCAAGCGCGATATCGCGGCGCCGATTCAAGGCTTCGAGCACCAGCACGGCACCCAGGCTGTGACCGACAAACGCGCAGGTTCGCCCGCCGCAACGCACGTGCGCGTAGCGCGCAAGCCGCTCGATACTCCGCTCGATGGGCTGGCGTCCGGCATACCCGAACACGCGCGGAATGTAGCCCGCGTGCGCGAGCCGGGCGGCAATCGGCCACATCACCACCCCCGGGACCCACAGGCCGTGTACCAGAATCACTTCCCGCCTCGGTACATCGCGCTTCATGCCGCGGGATGCAATGGTGGTCGCCACATCAGCAGACGCATACCGACCGCGAGCGCCGGCAAGGCAAAAACGCCATAGGCGACGGCATAGCTGTCTGTCAGCCCCAGCACTACATTGAACAGCGGCGGCGTCACCACGACGCCGAGATAGGTGAAGAACAGCACGCCTCCGGTGGCCGGACCGGCCTGACCCGCGGGGGCGCAGCGCGCGACTTCGGCGAGCAATACGCCGTTCCAGCCCACCGCGGTCGCGCCGAAGGCGGCGGCGAAAACGAACAGAAGGGCAATCGGCCAGTCTGGGCTTGCGGCAAGCGTCGCGGCCGCGCAGCCGCCCATCGCAAGGCCCAACAAAGCAAGCATTCTGCGCGGCGACACGATGCGATCTGCGCAGGTTCCCCAAAGCACGCGCCCGAACACGCTGGCCACCTGCGAAACCGCCATCACCAGCCCCGCCAGCACGAGCGTCATTGAAAACACCTCGGTGAGAAAGGTAACGAGGTAGGTTACCAGCGTAATCTGTACTCCCGCATAGACGAACGATGCGAAGGCCATCTCGGCCAGACGCGGCACGCCAAGCACCAGGCGCAGCGGGCCGAGGGTCGAACGCAGGGTGATCGGGGCGCGCGTATCGAGGTCGCAATCGTAACGTGCGCGGATCGGTGCGACGCCAAATACGAGAGCGAGACAGGCAGCGCCAACCGCGAGCGCCGCGCCGGGCCAGCCAAGCAGCAGAATCATGGTCGGGACCGCCACGCCGGCGAGCACGCCACCCAGCGGCACACCGGTCTGCTTGATCGAGAAGGTG
>JAOUFA010000267.1 GCA_029858545.1 Betaproteobacteria bacterium | reverse complement strand
GTTCTTTAATGGGCAGGGGACGGTCATATCGGGGCCCTTCGCGCCGGGTTCGTGGGCCTATAACCTCGACGTGAAGCCGCTCGCCTACAACCCCACGGAAGCGAAGAAGTTGCTCGCCGACGCCGGCTTCGTGAAGGGTGCCGACGGTGTGCTCGCCCGCGACGGCAAGAAGCTCGTACTGACCCTCAAGGTACCGATCGCGCAGGAGAGCGAGGCGGTCAAGCGCGTGGTGCTTGCGTTCAAGAACTACCTGCAGCAGGTCGGCGCGCAAATCAACGTCGAGTTCAGCGAATGGCAGGCCTGGAAGGAGGCGGTGTTCATGGCGCACCAATTCGACATCGTATTCGCGTCCTGGGTGTTCGACGACTCCGCGGATATCTCGTCGCTGTTCCATTCTGGTGAGATTGGCGCCTGGCACAACAACTTCGGCGGGTACTCGAACCCCGAGGTCGACAGCCTGCTGGTCGAGTCGAAGCTAACCCTCGACCATGAGAAGCGGCGTACCATCTACCGCAAGTTGCATGCCATGCTCGCTGAGGAGAATCCCTATACATTCCTCTGGACGCTGACCAACTACTCCGCGTATCACCGCAAGCTGCGCGGGGTGGAAATTCATCCGTACAAGTTCTTCTCGTACGCCGACACCTGGTCGATAGGGAGCGGCGGCGAGTCCTCGGCGCCGCAGGGAACAGCCAAGGGAAAATAGAACAAGTCTAGGCGCGCGGACCGCGGCGGTACGATGATTCCCGGGAGATCGAAGATCGCCGCGCTGGCTGCCGTTGGTCGCGTGCTGGCGCGCGAACTTGCGGCCACCGCGGCGCTGCTGGTCGGCGTGAGCCTCACGGTGTTCGCAATTCTGGCGCTCGCGCCGGGCGACCCGGTGGCGGCGCTGTTGGGCGGAAATTTGCCCGCGGGCGCCGAGCGCGATGCGGTGTACGAGGCGCTCAATATCCCGAAAACCTGGTATGGACAGTATCTCTCCTGGGTCGGCAATCTGTTGCATGGCGACTTCGGTAATTCGCTGCGTACCGGACAGCCAGTCGCTCAGGAGATCGTCGCCAGCGGTCTGCGCACCTTGTTTCTCACCGTCGGCGCATTGTTCGTGACGCTCGCGGTGGCGGTGCCGATCGCGGTGTATGGCGCGCTGCGTCCAGACAGCCGACGGGTGGCCGTGCTGACCATGGCGGTGTACGTTGTCTCGGCGTTGCCGGTATTCTGGCTCGGCTATATCGTGATCTTCGTCTTCTCCAGGCAGTTCGGCATCTTTCCGATCCTGTCTGCGAGCGGCGGCGAAGGGCAGATGGTCTGGTTGTACGCACTGTTGCCGCTGCTGCTGCTGGGACTGGCGAGCGGCACGCTTAGTGAGGCGGTGCGCCATCTTCGGGAGGAAGTCGCGCGTGTGCTGAACGAGGAGTACGTGCGCACCGCACGCGCCAAGGGTGCCTCGGTTTGGCGTCACGCCTACAAGGAAGCGCTGGTGCTGCCGGTGGCGGAAATCGTCGCCTCGAAGATACCTTTCGTCCTCGGCGGGGCGATCATCGTCGAGCAGGTATTCAATTGGCCGGGACTGGGAAGGCTCGCCTGGCAGGCCGCGCAGGATCGCGATTTCCCCGTGATCATGGGAATCGCGATGGCGGCGGCGCTGGTGGTGCGGCTGGCAAGCTTCGCGCATCGTGCGGTCTATGTTGCGGTCAATCCGCGTGCGTCGCACGAGTAGTTTCCCATGACCACCCGTTACTCCCAGGCGCAGGAGCGTGTCAGCGAGTATTCGCAGTTGTCGGCGTGGTCGACGGCGCGGCGCGCCGATCGCTGGCGCGTGCTCTACGGTGCGGCGGTCGCGGTGCTGGTGCTCGTCTCGTATGCATTGGGCGCGTTGCACTGGCTGCCGCGCGACCCCGAGGCGATGGATTTGCAGGCGATGCTGCTGGGTCCGATCGAACAGGGGTATCTGCTCGGTACCGATTTCATGGGGCGCGACATCCTCACCCGTCTGATTCTCGGTATCCAGGCCTATTTCCTGCCAGGGTTGTTGTCGATCGCCATCGCGCTCACGCTCGGCGCTCTCCTCGGGGTGCTCGCCGGCTATCGCGGCGGACGCGCCGAGATGGGAGTGACGTACCTCAGCAACCTGGTCGATTCGATGCCGCGCCTGGTGCTGATGCTGCTGGTGATCGCCGCGTTCAAGCCGGGCATCTACACCATCATGGCGGTGGTCGGTCTTACCACCGCGCCGACTGTCGCGACGCTGGTGAAGGGCAAGGTATTGATGCTCAAGGCGCGCAACTTCATCGAATCGGCGGTGGCGCTCGGCGTGCCCCCGCGTGCGATCGTGTTCCGCCACATCCTCTGGTACAACTGCCGTACGCTGCTGCTAATCCAGGCGACGCTCGGCATGGCCGAGGCGGTGCTGATCGAGACGAGCCTGTCCTACCTCGGCTTCGGCGTGCAGGAGCCCACGCCTTCCTGGGGCAATATGGTGCAGGCCGGGGCGAATTACCTGCTGCAGGGCAATCTCTGGGTCTCGAGCGCGCCGGCACTCGCGATCCTCGCGACGGTACTCGGCTTTCACCTGCTGGGCGACGGACTCAACAACATGTTCGAAGGTGGACAGCGGCGATGAGTTCCCAGCCCATCCTCCGCATCGAGGACCTGCGAACCTATTTTCACTCGCGCGTCAAGCAGGCCTTCGTGCGTTCCGTGGACGGAGTGGATCTCGAGGTCGCACAGGGCGAAACGCTTGGCGTGGTCGGCGAGAGTGGCAGCGGCAAGAGCGTCACCATGCTTTCGGCGATGGGGTTGGTCAGCGCACAGCCCGGCATCGTCACCGGCCGGGTCGTGTTCGACGACGGCACGCCGCGTGAACTCCTGGAAGGGCTCGGGCGGCATGTCGCGCTCGAGCGCCGCGACGGACGCATCATGGGTGTGGAAAAAGATGAACGCGGCTGGCGGGCGCAAGCCGAACGCAACCTCACGGGAGTGCGCGGACGCCGGATCGCGATGATTTTCCAGAATCCGAAGGCGGCGATGAACCCCTTCGAGACGATCGGAAGGCAGATCGCCGAGACCGTTCGGCTGCACACGGGCGTGAAAACCGCGCACGAGGCGCGCGAGCGCGCGATTCACTGGCTTGGCGAGGTGCGCATTGACTCGCCGCGGCTGCGCTACGACAACCACCCGCATGGCCTCTCGGGCGGCATGTGCCAGCGCGCGATGATCGCGATGGCGCTCGCCGCCGAGCCGCGCCTGCTGATCGCGGATGAACCGACTACCGGACTAGACGCGACGATTCAGGCGCGCATCGTCGATCTGCTTGCCGAGTTGCGCGAGCGGCTGGGGATGACGATGGTGCTGATCAGCCACGACATCGGCGTGATTGTGCGCCTGTCCGACCGCGTTGCGGTGATGTACGGCGGGCGCGTCATGGAATCGGGACCGGCAGCAGAGGTACTGACCGAGGGAGGCGGCGGACATCCCTATACCCAGGCGTTGCTCGCGTCGATTCCGCAGGAGCGAAACCTGCGCGAGAAGGGTCGGCTGCCCGCGATCGAAGGCGAGGTGCTCGACACGATCAACGTGCCGCGCGGTTGCCGCTTCCGCGAGCGTTGCCAGCGTATCCACGATAGCGTGCGAGCGCGCTGCGAGGAACACGAACCCGAGCTCGCCGAAGTATCGCCCGGGCGGCGCGTTCGCTGCTGGCTGTATCAGGCTTAGGATCCTATGGAGCCCATGGATTCACCACTTCTGGAAGTACGCAATCTGAGCAAGCATTTCTCGCAGCGCGGCGGGCT
The DNA here is from genome assembly GCA_029858545.1 of Betaproteobacteria bacterium. Lineage (GTDB taxonomy): Bacteria > Pseudomonadota > Gammaproteobacteria > Burkholderiales > SG8-39 > JAOUFA01. Next base: position 1,548 of record JAOUFA010000267.1, on the reverse strand, counting down.
GTTCGCCGCGCTCGCGCGTGAGCGCGGTACCGGGGTGATTCCCGCGGTCGACGACGTGAGTTTCGATCTGCACGCGAACGAAACGCTCGGCCTGGTGGGCGAGTCGGGGTGCGGCAAGACGACCACCGGCAAGGCGATCCTGAAGCTGATGCCGGTGACAGCGGGGCGCATCCGCTATGCCGGGCGTGATATCACGGTGCTGTCGCAAGAGGAATTTCGTCCGCTGCGGCGAGAGATCCAGATGATCTTTCAGGACCTTGACGCCGCGCTAAACCCGAAGATGCGCATCGAGAGCGTGCTGCGCGAGGCGGTGTTGTTGTGCGAGCCGACGCTTGCGTCCGGTGCGCTGCAGGCGCGCATTTACGAACTTCTCGAACTCGTCAATCTGAAGAAGAACAAGCTCTCCAGTTTCCCCTCCGAGTTGTCGGGTGGCGAGAAGCGCCGCATCGGCATCGCGCGAGCGCTTGCGATGCGGCCGCGACTGATCGTCGCCGACGAACCGACCAGCGCGCTCGACGTGTCGATCCAGGCGCAGGTGATCAATCTGTTGCGCGATCTGCAGTCGCAGCTCGGTTTGTCCTATCTTTTCATTTCGCACGACCTGCAACTGGTCGAACTGGTCAGTCACCGCGTCGCGGTGATGTATCTGGGACGTATCGTCGAGATGGGGCCCGCCGAGCGCGTCGCTCATGCGCCGCGCCATCCTTATACCGCGGTACTGTGGTCATCGCTGGTGGAAAAGATGAGCCGTGAAGGGGCCGCCTCGTCGGTGGCGCCGTCCGCCTGGGGCGTGTTCGATTTCGAACGACCGACCGAGGGTTGTCGCTTCGCGCCGCGCTGTCCTGTGTACGCGGCGCGCGGCCGGCCGGCGCAGTGCACCGATGCGTCCCAGGCGCCGCGACTCGCAGCCGCGGACGGCGGCGCGCATGTCGTCGCCTGCCATTTTCCGCTCCCAGCGCAGGCGGGACCCGGCTGATCAACTCAGGAGCGCGGCGCGCGAGGTCGGTTTTCCGCGTCGACCAGCACGACGGCCGGGCGGTGATGCGCCAGTTCGTCCTCGGTATAGCTGGCGTAGGCGCAAATGATGAGAGGGTCTCCGATCGCCGCCTTGCGCGCGGCCGCGCCGTTGAGCGAGATTTCCCCTGAATCGCGGCGTGCCTTGATGATATAGGTCGTGAAACGTTCGCCGTTGTTCACGTTGTAGAGCTCAATGTACTGAAATTCGCGCAGCCCGGCGGCCTCGAGAAGCGCCTCGTCGATGCCGCACGATCCTTCGTAGTTGAGGTCCGCGCGCGTGACGATCACGCGGTGCAGCTTGGCCTGGAGCATGGTTCGCAGCATGATGAACTGGACGCCTCGAGTGTGGCTGAATACGGGTACGGCAAACGGCGGGTGGCGAAACTGGGGGTGTCGCTTCGAAGATCAGCGTGATCCTACCCGCGATAGGCGCGGCGTGCCAAATCGCGCCGGTGCGTTTTGCGTACCGGAATCAATCGGTCTATAGTGCGCCGCGAACCATCGGATCGCTTGCGCAGGAAGGGGAATCGA
>JAOUFA010000011.1 GCA_029858545.1 Betaproteobacteria bacterium | reverse complement strand
CATGCCGGGCTCGCACCGGCGGAAATATTCTGCGACAAGGGCCTGGGCACCTGGCAGGACAGTTTCGCGGTGCTGCAAAAGCCCGTGGGCGATGCGAAGGCGGCGGCACGCAGCCCGTTCCCGATATTCGACGATCGTCGCGTCGCGGCGAGAGCCTACGCGCAGGCCGCCTCATCGCAGCCGCCCAGCCCCTTGCACGCGTTGACGCTGGCGGCGTTGCGCCGCGCGGAGGGCGACCGCGCCGGAGCGGCGGCGGTGCTCAAGGCGGGGGCGCAGGCGCATCCCGGCCACGCCGCGCTGCGCCAGCGGCTCGCGGAAGTCTCTCTCGAATTCGGCTCGCCCGGCGTGGCGATTGATCAGGCGGCCGCGCTCTTCGCGAGCAAACCCTTCGAGCGCCCGCAGGTCAAAGCCCTCGCCGAGCTCTTCGGTCAACTCGACGACGAGGCGCGCAAGCAGCTGCGGACACGCTTGCCGAGCGAGGTGGCGCAATTGCGCCGCGTCGGCGTGCTTGCCGACGGTAGCGCAAGTTTCGCTCTGTCTCGTTTCGTCTGGGAGGCGCTGGCCGCGCTGGAACCCCTGAACAAGGGGGTGCGCGAGTATGTCGCGCTCGCCCTGCTGGGCTGCGGCGCGCGCGCCGAGGCGATGGAGGTCTTCGCCGAGTTGCGGCGCGCGAAGCTTGCCGACGGATCGCTCGACCGCACCGTGATGGTGCAGAAGGCGATCGATGCCATCCGGGCGGGCGTCTACCTGGAAATCGGCGTGAGCCGCGGCGTGAATATTTTTCAGATCGCCGCGCCGACCCGACTGGGGGTCGATCCGAAGTTCGGCATCCCCGGGGGAATCGAGGGCCACCCCGGCTGCGATTTTTTCCGGCTGCCGAGCGACGCCTTCTTCGCGCAACCGCCGCGCGTCATCGAACCGCAAGGCATTGATGTCGCGTTCGTCGACGGCCTGCACGTCTACGCCCAGGCGCTGCGCGACGTGGAGAATTGCCTGCGCTTTCTCAAGCCCGGCGGGGCGATCTTCATGCACGACTGCCTGCCCGCGAACGAGGCGGAAGCGCAGGCGCGGGTCGAAGACGCGCGGCGCATGCCGGGGTTTACCGGCAGTTGGACCGGCGACGTCTACCGCGCGATCGTGCATATGCGCGCGCTGCACCCGGAACTGCGCGTCGCGGTGGTCGACGTCGATCACGGCGTGGGTATCGTCGAACGGGGCAAACCCGAATCGACGCTGAAAATGACCGCCGCCGAGGTCGCGCGGCTGAGCTACGCCGATCTAAAGGCCGATCCGCAACGACTGCTCAACCTCAAGCCGCGCAAGTGGTTCGACTCGTGGCTGAAGCGATTCGCTTCGGGAAGAGCCGCTTGACCGGGAGTTCGCCGGACAGCGTGTGTCGCGCCGGTGGACCCCATCGCCGCCATCCGGTCTGGATCCACCTGCCCGGGTGACGCGGTTCAGGCTTTCCGCGATGCCGCGCTCCCTAGCGGCCGCGCAGTCGGCGCCACAGGTTCGCCATGCCCCGTGCGGAGGCGGCAGGCGCGGCGCGGCGCGCGGAGACGGGCGGCGCTTCGGCCGCAGGCCGCAATCCGGGCAAGTCGACCGGTTCCTTGAAACCGATCAGGCAGCGCCGGTCGAGTCGATCGTAGAGTTCGTGCGGGCAGTCGCGTCCCTCGCCGAGCGGGGCGCGCACGACCTCGATCACCTGCTTGAATCCCACGGCGTACATCAGATCGATCACCGCCCGGTAGGTGGGATGCAGTTCGACGTTGAATTTCCCCTCCGCGTGGCTGCTCGTGTCCTTGTTGACCATCTGCAGAAAAGCCGAGACCGGTTCCTTGTGCATGATGCTATCGACCACCGCGAAGCGGGTACACAGCTTGTAGCTGAGCTCCATCAGCTTGTACGGGTCGGTGATGTGATAGAGCACGCCGAGGTTCAACACGACGTCGTACTTGTCCCCGGGGTCTAGATCGTAGATGTCGCGCTGTTCGAAGCGTGCGTTGGCAATACCGAAGTAGTCCTTCAGGAAACGCGCCTTGGCGACGTTTTCGGCGCGCAGGTCGAAGCCCGCCGCTTCACGCATGCCCTGATACGCTAGCTCGAGGGAAAAGTAGCCATGATTACAGGCGAAATCAACGCAACGCGCCTGCGCGAACGCCTCGCCGAGCAAGCTGCGTACCGTGGCGGCAATCAGGTGCGAGCGGTAAATCATCCGCTCGAGCGCGACCGCATGCGGCGCGGTGCACAAACCGGGGCGCAACTGGATTCCGTAGCCCCAGGGACCGAGTTCGCGTATGCGTTGGCGCAACACTTGGTCGCCGGGCGAGGCAATGCGCGCGCCCGAGGCCATCATCGCCGGCAGATCGCGCGAACATGGCACTTCGAGTCGGGGCAAAAGGAACTCGACCGGAAGAAGCCCCTCGCTCCGGAGCCGCCTGGTCCACTCCTGGTAGCGCGTCCTGGCTTCGGCGAGCGGAAATGGGTCGGCACTGGCGGGTGCGCTGGATTGATTCATTGTTCCGGGGTCCGGGGGTTCGGCGTGGTCGTCAGGATAATACGTCCGAGTGGTTCATGCAGCGATCACCCTCGCACGCGCCGCCAGCTCCTCGCGCGCGCGCGCGAGCAGCGAGGCGCGCAGATCGGGCGCCGCCGCGAGGCGCAGGATCGCCGCGCGCCAGGCCGCCGGATCGTTGTCGAGCAGCAGGCCGTTCTCGCCGTCGCGCACGTAGCCGGAGTACGGCGCGCAGCGGCTGTAGATCCCCGCGGCGCCCAGACGGGTGATGTCGAAATGCTTGGTCGCCGCGCGCGCGGCGTTGAACGCGCCCGGCAGGAGCGGCGCGAGGCCGATGTCGTGGCGCATCGCCGGGAGGCTGTCGCGGTAGCTGATCCACGACATCGGGTGCAGCACCAGCACGCGCGGCAGATCGCGGAACTGCCGCTGCACGCGCCGGTCGCCGATCGCGGTGAAGCTGAGCGGCGCGTGTCCGAGCTGGAGCGGCGCGACCACCTCGCGCAGCCAGCGCCATTCGCTCCGGTGCGAGGCGCTGCCGTGATAGAAATAGGTGACGCCCGAGGCGCTCGGTTCGGCGAGCGGCAGCGGCTCGACGAGTTTCGGCGCGGCGCGGGCATACTTCTCCCGCAGCGCGGGGCTCGCCACCCACAGCTCGCTGCACAGCCGCGCGAGCAGTGCGCGCCGGCGGTGAAACAGCCGGTACAGCTTGAAGCGGTAGCGCCACGGCAGGCCGGCGCTCGCGAGCCCGGCGGGCAGGTCGTCATCGACGAAGTAGGCAACCCCGGCCAGGCGCTCCGCCTGGCGCGACAGGTACTCGCCCCAGGCACGCGGCAGGTAACGCACGATGATCACGAACGTGCCCTCGGGTAGGATGTCGTCGCGCGGCGCCTCGCGGCTGTCGAGGCGCGAGAGCGGCAGCCCGCGCAGGCGCGGAATCAGGTAGTAGTCGGAGCTCGCATTGGGCCCGTACTCGATGAGGGCGTAATGCCCGGGCGGGCGGGCGGGGTAGCGGGCGGAGGGGATGAACATTCGGGCGGGTGTCTTTTCTTGGGGAATACGCCGGCTCACGGGCCTGCGCGAGCTGCTGGGCGTCGAGATGGTACCGCTCGGTCCGCTCTCGGGCCAGCGCGACGTGGACGTCGTGCTCGGCTGGGGCCTGCGTCCGAGCGCCGCGCGCGCGCGCCGTTATGCCGCCCGCCATCGGCTGCCGTACTGGGCGCTCGAGGACGGCTTTCTGCGTTCGCTGCAACTGGGCAGGACCGATGCGCCGCTCTCGGTGGTGGTCGACGACCTGGGGATCTACTATGACGCGCGGCGCGCCTCGCGCCTGGAGGAACTGATCGGGCAGCCGCTGAGCGCGGCCGAGCAGACGCGTACCGCCGCGCTGATCGCGGCGTGGCGCGCGGGTCGCGTATCCAAGTACAATTTTCAGCGCAACGACCCTGGCCCGCTGCCCGAGCGTTTCGTGCTCGCCGTCGACCAGACGCGCGGCGACGCGTCGATCCGCTTCGGCATCGCCGATGCGAAGAGCTTCGCGCGCATGCTCGCCGCCGCGCTCGCCGAGCAGCCCGACTGCACGGTGCTGGTAAAACTTCATCCCGAAGTGCTCGCCGGCCGCAAGCACGGCCACTTCGATCTCGATGCGCTGCGGCGCATGCCGCGCGTCGCGCTGCTCGGCGATGACGTGCACCCGGTCGCGTTGCTCGAGCGCGCCGAGGCGGTGTATACCGTGACGTCGCAGGTGGGATTCGAGGCGCTGCTGTGGGACAGGCCGGTGCGCTGCTTCGGCATGCCGTTCTACGCCGGCTGGGGTTTGACGCGCGACGAACTGCCCGCGCCGGCGCGCCGCGCGAGGGTGGGTTTCGCGCAACTCGCCTGCGCCGCGCTCATCAAGTACCCGCGCTATCGCGACCCGGAAACCGGCCTGCGCTGCGAGGCCGAGGTGGTGCTCGCGCATCTCGCGCTGCAACGCAAGATGCGCGTGAGTCTCCCCGCCGAAGTGTACGCGCTCGGCTTCTCGCCCTGGAAGCGGCCGCTCGTGCGCCGCTTCCTGCAGGGCAGCGCGCTGCGCTTCGTGCGCAGGCCCTCGGCCGTGCCCGAGGGCGCGACGCTCGCCGTCTGGGGACGGCGCGACCTGCCGCCGCAGACGGGCGAGCGCGTCGACGTCCTGCGTCTCGAAGACGGTTTCCTGCGTTCGGTGGGGCTGGGCGCGGATCTGGTGCGACCGCTTTCCTGGGTCGCCGATGCGCGCGGCATCTATTACGATGCGACGCGCCCCTCCGACCTGGAAGATCTGCTCGAAGAGGCGCATTTCGACGCCGCGCTGCTCGAACGCGCGGCGCGCCTGCGCGAGCGCATCGTCGCAGAGGGGCTTACCAAGTACAACGTCGGCGCGGGCCGCTGGCGCCGGCCGCCGCGCGCGGCGCGCGTGCTGCTCGTGCCGGGCCAGGTCGAGGGCGACGCCTCGATACGCTACGGGGCGGGCGCAATCAGGACGAACCTCGCGCTGCTCGAAGCGGTGCGGCGCGCCCGGCCGGACGCCTATCTGGTGTACAAGCCCCACCCCGACGTGCTTGCCCGGATCCGCGCGCGCGGCGCGGACGAGGAGCGCGCGCTGCGCGAGTGCGACGAACACGTCACCGACGTCGGCATGGCGCAACTCCTCGCCGAGGTCGACGAAGTCCACACGCTCACCTCGCTCGCCGGGTTCGAAGCCCTGCTGCGCGGCAAGAAGGTGGTGTGCTACGGACAGCCGTTCTACGCCGGCTGGGGCCTCACCGAGGATACGCTGCCGCCTGCGCGGCGCAGCCGCAACCTATCGCTCGACATGCTCGTCGCCGCGACGCTGATCCTCTATCCCCGCTACGTGAGCCGCAGCACCGGCCGTTACACCAGCCCCGAGCGAGCGCTCGACGAACTGCTCGCGTGGCGTGCGTCGCAGTCCGGCGCCCTGCCGGCGTGGCGCCGCGTGTTGAGACTTGCGCTGCGCTTCAGCTCCGGGCGCCGATGAGAGTGGGAAGATTTCGGCCTTCAGGGCCCCAGCTCAAGGGTGTCCATGGGATCGTGCGCAACCGGCCCGGTGAACGGCGGGAAACGCTGGTAGTCGGCGCGCATCTCGTGGCGCACCGGTGAGGCGAGCGCGGCCGAGAGCGCGGCGGCGTCGTCGAACACGACCTTGTTGCGCAGCATGCTGTCGGCGCGCCGCCATGGCAGAAAGCTGCGCCAGTCGATGCGCGTGCAGACTTCGATTTCGCGTATGCCGGGAAAACGCGCCATGATCGGCGGATGCTGCGTGATGTAGTGGTCGAGCCACGCGTTGAGATCCTCGGCGGCACCCTCGTAGGAGACGAGATAGCTGCAGCGCTTGCCGGCGTCCGGCCTCTTGTCGCCTTCGCGCGCGCCGCCGGGAACCGGAAAATCGCGCGCGAGCATCGCCTGCTGGCTGGCCGCCGCCCCCGCGAGGCTGCGCAGCGCGACGAGTTCCTGCAGCGGGCCGTTGCGCGCAAGCGCCGCTTCAAGGGGTTCGATGTCGGTAAAATAGATTTGCGCGGCGAGTACGGGCGGCACCTGGCCCTGCAGGTAGGGGTCCCGGGCGATGACCGGCGTATGGATCAGCGCACGGCTGAAGTGGGGCGTCGCCGCGACGATGGCGGCAAAGCGCGCGAGATCGCCATCATCGACGCGCAGGCCGCTGCCGCCGGGATCACGAAACGCGAGGAAGAGGGAGACTGGCATGCCGGTTGCGAAGAATTGTCTCACGAAGCCGGCGACGCCTTGCTGAAGCGATCGCCGGCGAAGCGAACTTCCCGATGAACTCCCCGACGTCTGCCGCGGCGTTTTCCCTCGACGACAAATACGATCTGGCGCGCGCACGCGTGTTCATCTCCGGCACGCAGGCGATCGTGCGGCTGTTGCTGGAGCAGCGCCGCCGCGATCTGCGCGCCGGGTACGACACCGCGGGATTCGTGTCCGGTTACCGGGGTTCTCCGCTGGGCGGGCTGGACAGCGCGCTGTGGCAGGCGGGCAAGCGGCTCGCCGCGCAGCGCGTTCATTTCGAGCCCGGCCTGAACGAGGAACTCGCCGCCACCGCGGTCGCCGGCAGTCAGCAGGCCGGAATCGCCGGCGCGGCGCTCCGCGCGGGCGTGTTCGGGCTCTGGTATGCGAAGAACCCCGGCGTGGACCGCGCCGGCGATGCGCTCAAGCACGCCAATGCGGCCGGAACCGCACCGCTCGGCGGCGTGCTCGCGTTCTCCGGCGACGATCCGGGCGCGACCTCCTCGTCGATGCCGAATCAGTGCGACCAGGCCTTCATGTCGGCGCTGATGCCGTTCGTCAGTCCCGCCACGGTCGGAGAGATCGTCGAGCAGGGGCTGCTGGGCTACGCGCTGTCGCGCTATTGCGGGCTGTGGATAGGCGTCAAGACCGTTGCCGACGTGGTGGAAAGCTCGGCGATCATCGCGCTCGACGAGACGCAGCCGGTGATCGCGTATCCCGCGGACCACGCATTGCCCGCCGGCGGCCTGGGCATCCGGCTGGCCGAATCGCGCTGGGACCAGGACGCGCGCCTGCTCGAGCACCGCCTGCCGGCGGCGAAGGCCTTCGCGCATGCCAACCGTCTCGACCGGATCGTGTTCGGCAGCACACGCCCGCGCCTCGGCATCGTCGCCTCGGGCAAGGCCTATCTGGATACGCGCCAGGCGCTCGAGATGCTCGGCATCGACGGCGCGCGCGCGCAGGAGCTGGAACTGGGCGTGTACAAGGTCGGGATGCCGTGGCCGCTCGAGCCGCGGTCGCTGCGGGAATTTGCGCTCGGGCTCGACGAAATCTTCGTCGTCGAGGAGCGCCGCTCCTTCATCGAGATGCAAATGAAGGAGCAGGCGTTCAACTGGCCGGCGGCGCAGCGGCCGCTCATCGTCGGCAAGACCGACGAATTCGGCGCACCGCTGTTGCCGGAAGCGGGCGAATTGTCGGCCTCGCGCGTCGCGCTCGCGCTCGGCAACCGGCTGCGGCGGCGCGGGGTTCCGCTGGCCGGACCGCTCGCGCGCATCGAGCAGGCGTTGCAGCCGCCGCGCGCTTCGATGGACCTGCCGGCGCGCGTGCCGCATTTCTGCTCCGGCTGTCCGCACGCGCGCTCGACGCGCGTGCCGGAAGGCAGCTTCGCGATGGGCGGCATCGGCTGCCACTCGCTGCGCTTGTGGATGCCCGACAGCGCGACCCGCTTCCTGCTGCAGATGGGCGGCGAAGGCGCGAACTGGATCGGGCTCGCGCCGTTCGTCGACGCGAAGCACGTGTTCCAGAACCTCGGCGACGGCACCTATGCGCATTCCGGGTCGCTGTCGATACGCGCCGCGGTCGCGGCGCGCCTCAACATCACCTTCCGCCTGCTCTACAACGAGGCGACGGCGATGACCGGCGGCCAGCCGGTGGAGGGCATGCTGAGCGTGCCGCAGATCACGCGGCAGCTGCACGCCGAGGGCGTCGGTCGCATCGCGGTGGTCACCGACCAACCCGACAAATATGCCGCCGATGCGCGCTTCGCGCCCGGCAGCACGCTGCACCACCGCGACGAGTTCGATCGCCTGCAGCGCGAGCTGCGCGAAGTTCCGGGCGTGACGGCGCTCGTCTACGACCAGGTGTGCGCCACCGAAAAGCGCCGCCGCCGCAAGCGCGGCGAGCTGCCGCGCGCGAGCCGGCGCGCGTTCATCAACGAACGCGTCTGCGAGGGCTGCGGCGACTGCGTCGAGCAGTCGCAGTGCGCCGCGGTGATGCCCGTGGACACCCCGCTCGGACGCAAACGGCGCATCGACCAGTCCGCATGCAACGTGGATCTCTCCTGCCTGAACGGCTTTTGCCCGAGCTTCGTCACGGTCGAAGGCGGGCTGCGCCGCGCCGAAGGCGCCGCGCCGGCTGCTTCGCCGGATGCGTCGCCCGCGCCGCTCGCGCAGCCCTACGCGATCCTGATCGACGGCATCGGCGGCAGCGGGGTGATCACGCTGGGCGCGATTCTCGGCACGGCGGCCAATCTCGAAGGCAAGGCCTGCACCGTGCTCGACAATACCGGCATCGCGCGCAAGGGCGGCGCGGTCTCGACGCACGTCAGGCTCGCGCGCGATCCCGCCGCGCTGCATGCGGCGCGCATCGCCGATCGCGGCGCCGACCTCGTGCTCGCCTGCGATGTGGTGGCCTCGGCCGCGCCGACCTCGCTGGCGAAGATCGAACCGGGCGCGACGCGCGTGGTGATCAACGCGGACGCGCTGCCGACGCTGAACCAGCGGCTCGACCCGGACTGCGCGTTCGACGCCGCCGGCCCCGGCGCGGCGATTGCGCGGGCGGCGGGCGACGAACGCTGCGATACCGTCGGCGCCAGCACGATCGCCGAGCACCTGGTCGGCGATTCGATCTACGCCAACATGGTGATGCTCGGCTACGCGTATCAGCGCGGCTGGGTGCCGCTTGGCCTCGCGGCGATCGATCGCGCGATCGAGATGAACGGAACCGAAATCGAAGACAACCGGCGCGCCTTCGCCTGGGGACGCCACGCCGCGCACGACCGCCCCGCGGTCGACGCGGCGCTCGGGCCGTATCGCGACGCGCCGGTCGAGCGGAGTCTGGACGTCCTGCTGGAGCAACGCTCGGCATTCCTCACCGCCTATCAGGATGCCGCCTACGCCGCGCGCTACCGCAACCTGGTCGCGCGCGCGCGCGCCGCCGCGGCGCGGCTCGCAGGCGCCGACGAGTCGCTCGCGCGCGCGGTCGCGAGCGGATTCTTTCGCCTGCTCGCGTACAAGGACGAATACGAGGTGGCGAGGCTGTACAGCGACGGCGCGTTCGGCGAGGCGCTAAAGCGCCGGTTCGCCGGCCGTCCGAGGCTGCACTACCATCTGGCGCCGCCGTTCTTCGCGCGGCGCGATCCGCTCACCGGGCATTTGCGCAAACGCGCCTACGGCCCCTGGATCGCGACCGCATTCGGCTGGCTCGCGCGCCTGCGGCGCCTGCGCGGCACCTGGCTCGATCCGTTCGGCCATACCGACGAGCGCAGGAGGGAACGCGGCCTGATCGTCGAATATGAAAACACGATCGACGAGCTCCTCGGCGCACTCGGCGCCGCGAATCTCCGTCTCGCGGTGGAGATCGCGCTGCTGCCGGAGCGCATCCGCGGCTTCGGGCACGTGAAGCAGAAGAACCTGGCCGCGGCGAACCGGCGCAGGACGGAACTGCTGGCGGAGTTTCGCCGCCTCGGCGCCGCGCACGGCGCCGAGGCGCGCGGGTAGAGGCCGGCTCAGGCGCTCAGCAGGAGCTTGCCGCGCGCATGACCCGAGGCCGACAGCCGATAGGCCTGCTGCGCCTGCGCCAGCGCAAACACCTCTCCGGGCTGCGCGCGGATCACCCCCGCCGCCGCCCAGTCGAGCAGCGCCGCGAGCCGCGCGTTCGAGGCGCGGATGTCGGCACGCACGACGCGCACGTCGCCGCGCGGCGGCACCGGATCGATCGGCGCGGCGCTGAGATGCACGAGCAGTCCGCCCGGCCGGAGCACGCCGAAAGACCGCCGGTGCACCTCGCCGCCCACGGTATCGAAAACGACATCGCAGTCGCGCAGCGCCTGCTCGAAGCGCTCGCTCGTGTAGTCGATGACGCGGTCCGCGCCCAGCGCGGCGCAGAAATCCATGTTGGCGCCGCCGCAGGTGGTCCAGACTTCCGCGCCCAGGTGCTTCGCGATCTGGATCGCGATGCTTCCGACCCCGCCCGCACCGGCGTGGATCAGCACGCGCCGGCCCTTGTCGAGCGCGGCGATTTCGACCAGCGGTATGTACGCGCTCAGACCCGCGATGCCCAGGCAGGCGGCGTCGGCCGCCGCGAGGCCGGGCGGAACCCGGGCCGACTGGGCGCAGGGAACGACGGCGTACTCGGCATGAGTTCCGTCGCGCATCGGGTCGGCGACCGCGAGCAGCCGGTCGCCCGGCTCGAAGCCGCGGCAGTCCGTCCCCGCCCGCGCGACGATGCCGACGCAGTCGCGTCCGAGCACGCGCGGCAGCGCGAGCGCCAGCACGCCCTGGAGGATGCCCTGCCGGATCTTCCAGTCCACCGGGTTGACGCTCGCCACTTCGACGCGCAACAGCAAGTCCCCGGGTCCCGGTTGCGGGACCGCCATCTCCTGGAAACGCATCGCCTCGGGGCCGCCGTAGCCGTGCAGCAGCCAGGCGTGCATGTCTTGCGGGATCGGTTTCATCGGCCTTTCAGTGCGAAATGCCCGGCAGGTAGGTTGCGATGGGCGGGTAGAAGATGATGATCAGGATCAGCAGCAGCACGCAGGTGATGAACGGCATCGCCGCGAGATAGATGTCGCGCATGCTGGTGCCAGGCGGCGCCACGCCCTTCATCACGAACAGCAACAGCCCGAACGGCGGCGTGGTGTAGCCCACCTCCAGCGCGAGCAGCATGATCAGGCCGAACCAGGTCAGGTCGAAGCCGAGTTGCTGCGCGAGCGGAAAGAAGATCGGCGCGGTGAGCAGCATCATCGAGAGCTGGTCCATGAAGCAGCCGAGAAACAGGATGATGCCGATCATCATGAACAGCATGCCGAGCGAGGACAGATCGAAACCGAGCAGGAACTTCAGCAGCCCGCCGCTCGCGCCGGAGAACGCCAGCACCTGGGCGAAGGTGGCCGAGCCGAAAATGATCAGGAACGCCATCACCGTCACCCGCAGCGAACCCTCGATCGACTTCGTGAACGCCTGCCAGGTCATGGTCCCGTAGCAGGCGGCGAGCGCGATCACCGACAGTGCGCCGAGCGCGGCGGCCTCGGTCGGGGTCGCCCAGCCGGTGAGCATGATGAGCACCGAGAACACGATCACCGCGACCATCGGGATCACGTCGACGAACAGGATGCGGATTCTCTCGCGCATCGAAACCGGGTCGGCCAGGTAAGCGGGCGCCGCGCCCGGATCGAATTTCACCCAGCCCCAGATCAGCACGCCGTACATCGTCGCGAGCACGAAACCCGGAATGATGCCGGCGATGAGCAGGTCGCCGACGTCGGTGCGGCCCAGCGTGGCGAGCAGCACCGTGAGCGCCGAGGGCGGAATGATCACCGCCAGTCCGCCGATGCCCATGATCGGGCCGATCGACAGATACTTGTTGTAGCCGCGCCGCATCATCTCGGGCACCATCAGCGAACCGAGCAGCGCGCAGGTGCCCATGCTCGATCCGGCCGGGCCCGCGAACGCGGTCCCGCCGATCAAGGTGACGTAGGCGAGCCGCCCGGGCACGTTGCCGAGCAGCTTGTCCGCGGCGTTGAAGCAGCGCGTGGCCAGCCCGGTGTGGTAGAACAGGTCGCCCATCAGCAGGAACATCGGGATCGGCACCAGCGAGAAGTTGGTCATCGCGCCGAAGCCGTTGTTGATCACCTGGCCGATGCCGGCGCCGCCCATGAGCACCAGCGCGGCGACGATATTGGTGCCGAAAAATGCGATCGCGACCGGGATCCCGAGCATCATCAGCCCGATGGAAAGGCCGAACAGCAGCGCCGCCGCCCAGTACCATTCCACGACGGCTACTCCAGGTCCCTGACTTCCTGCGATGCCATCGAGCCGAGAAAGTTCTCGCCGCGCAGCAGGAAACGCAGAAATTCGATCGCCATCATGCCGAACGAAAGCGGAATGAATCCGACCAGCATCCAGCGCGGCATGTCGAAGGAGCGCACGTCCATGTCGTTGCGCAGGAAACTCTTCAGCGTCACGTCGGTGCCGTAGCCCGCGAGAATCACGCACACCAGGATGCAGATGACGCCGATCAGGCGGACCATCCGCCGGCGATGCCCCGGACTCATGTACATCAGCACGATCTCGACGTAGACATGGCCCTTTTCGCGCACCAGCCACGGTGCGCCGAGACAGGGAACGAGCAACAGCGCGTACTCGGAGAAGGTGAACAGGTGCGCCGAGCTCTGGTAGCCGAGGTTGCGCAGCAGCACGTCGATGCAGATGGTGACCATCATCGCGGCCATCAGCACGCCGGCGAGCACCGCCATGCCGCGCAGCACGTGCTCATAGAGCCTGCCGATCCGGTTCATCGCGTGTCCCGCGAAAAAAGAAGCCGCCCGCCGCGAGCGCAGCGGGCGGCCGCGACGCCGTTCAGAGCGGCGAGAGCAGGTTCACCACGCGCTCGTAATTCTCGATGCCGCCGGATTTCTCCATGCGTTCCTTCATGCGCGCCAGGCTTGCGGCGCGCGCGCTCTCGACATATCGTTTGGCCGCCGCCGGCGGCAGCGACACGACCTTGAGGCCGCGCTTTTCCAGTTCGGCGTATTCCGTCACGCGCAGTCCTGTGAGCGCCTTCTCCGACGCCAGTTCATGCTCGATCGCGAGCCGGCTCAGGATGTCGCGGCTCTTTTGCGACAGCGATTGCCATTTCTTCAGGTTGACGATGATCACCAGATCGGTCGAAAAGAACGACGGGTCGACGCGGAATTTCAGGTAACGGTCCCAGTTGGCATCCATGATGCCGATCTGGGTCCAGGCGGTGAGATCGATGGTGCCGCGCTCCAGGGCGGTGTAGACGTCCGGCGCGTTCAAGGTGATCACCTGCGCGCCGAGATAGTTGGTCAGAAAGGCGTTGTAGATCGGGTGACCGCGCACCTTGATGCCGCGGATGTCCAGGTTGCCCTGGGCATCGAGCTTGGGCTGCTTGGTCGACCACAGGTTGAAGCGGATGCCGCTGTCGACCCAGCCGAGCAGGTGGACGCCCATGCGTTTCTGGTGAATCTGGTCGAGCAGCGCGATGCCGCCATTCTTGCGCGCGGCCGCCGCATCGATGGTCGAGGCCGCGAGCGCGTCGCATTCGGGCACGGTGGCCGCGTAGAAGGCACACGCGCTGTAGACCATGTCGACCACGCCGTCGCGCGCCGCCGGCGCCTGCTGCATGCCGCCGATCGCCTCGGGTCCGCCGCGGACCTGGATTTCGAACGTCCCCTTGCCGGCCTCGTTGGCCTTCTTGACGAATTCCAGGAAACTGCGCGAATAGACGAAATTGGCCGGAAACACGTGCGTGGCGCTGATCCTGTCCTGCGCGGCCGCCGGGGTCGAAAAACCCGCGACGCCGATCATCGCCGCGGCGACGCCCAGAGCGATACTGCGTTTCATGATGCCCTCCCCCTCTTGGTGATGTGCCGCTATGTTACCCGAACGATGAACGCCATCCATGCGGCCGCCGGCCCGATGCCGGCGCCGCCTCAGGCCGCGCCGCGACGCCGCTGCGCGCTCGCGCGCAGCCCCTCCTCGAACGAGAACGGCGGCCGCCAGCCGAGTTCGTCGCGCAGCGCGCGGTCATCGACTTCCAGCGAACGGGTCAGCGCGCGCAGCGGCGGGAGTGCATCGAGCAGTCGCGGCGGGAAGGCCAGCAGGCGCGCCGGCCGGCCGAGCGCCGCGCCGAGCGCGCGGCACAGCTCGGGCGTCGACACGGCGGCGCCGTCGGCGACCAGGTAGGTCCGCCCCGCGGCCCGCGGCGCCTCCAGCACGCGCACGATCGCGTCGGCGAGGTTGCCGACGTAGACCAGGCTCCTGCGGTTGCGCACGCTCGCGAGCGGCAGCGGCCAGCCGCGCGCCACCGCGCGTGCGAGCGCGCGGAAGTTGGCCTTCGCGTTCGCGCCGTAGACGAGCGGCGGGCGCAGCGTGACGACTTCGAGCGCGGTGTCGGCGGCGACGCGCGCGAGCGCGCGCTCGGCGGCGAGCTTGGCGCGGCCGTAGACGCTGCCCGGCGCGGGGACGCTCGCCGCATCGAAGGGGCGGTCCGGTGTTTCCTCGCCGAGCGCCTTGACCGAGCTGAGGTAGACCAGGCGCCGCAGGCCGCAGGCCGCCGCCTGCTCGGCGAGGCGCCGCGTGCCCGCGACGTTCGCGCGTTCGATCGCGCGCGCATCGCGCGCGCGATGCGCGAGGTTCGCCAGGTGCACCACCGCCTCGCAGCCGGCGAGCAGCGCGCGCCAGTCGGTCGCGCCGTCGATTTCGCCGGTCAGCGCGCGGCCGGCGGCGCGCGCCTGGTGCCCGCTCGCCGCGAGCAGCGGCACAAGCGTCGCGGCGACGAAGCCGTCGGCTCCGGTGACGAGGATGCGCATGGTGGGAGATAGTACACAACGGCTCGCCGCGGCCGCCAACTGCGGCACGAGCCTCCGCTCGGTCATCGCGTAGAATGCCCCGCGATACTCCCCAAGAACCAACGATGACTTTCGCGCACAGGCTGGCTGCGGCAGGCAGGGACATCCGCGATGGCATCGCGCAGGTGCACGTCTGGGGCCTGCTCGGCTGGCAGGACATGCGCCAGCGCTACCGCCGCTCGGTGATCGGCCCGTTCTGGCTCACGCTCAGCACCGCGATCATGCTCGCCACGATGGGCCTGCTCTACGGGCGCCTGTTCGGCCAGGACCTGCGCCACTACCTGCCTTATCTCGCGGTGGGACTGATCGTCTGGGGCACGCTGCTCGCGATCGTCAACGAGAGCTGCCAGGTGTTCATCGGCGCGAGCGCGGTGATCAAGCAGATCCGGCTGCCGCTCACCACCCACGTCTGCCGCGTGATCTGGCGCAACGCGCTCCTGCTCGCGCACAACGCGGTGATCCTCGTGCCGCTCGCGTTGTGGGCCGAGCACGGCCCGACGCTCGCGCTTTTTTCGGTGCCGCTGGGGTTCGCGGTGCTGCTGCTGAACGGGCTGTGGATCGGCCTGTTCCTCGGCGTGCTGTGCGCGCGCTTTCGCGACGTGCCGCCGATCGTCGCCAACCTGATGCAGATCGCCTTCTTCATCACGCCGATCATCTTCCGCCCCGAGGTGCTCGGCAACCGCGCCTGGATCGCCGCGTGGAATCCGCTCTACCACCTGATCGAGGTGGTGCGCGCGCCGATCGTCGAGGGCCGGCTGCCGCTCGGGTCCTGGGCCGGGCTCGCCGCGTTCACCCTCGGCGGCGCGCTCGTCACCTTGCTCCTCTTTGCCCGCACGCGCGCGCGCGTGCCCTACTGGCTCTGAACATGGCGCGCATCGTCGCAACCGACGCGGTGGTCGAGTTCCCGATCTACACCGGCATGCACCGCTCGCTCAAGTCGGCGGTGCTGCACGCGACCACCGGCGGGCGCGTGGCGCGCGACGCGGCCAACCGCGTCACGGTGCGCGCGGTGGACCGCGTGTCGTTCGAAATCCGCGCCGGCGACCGCGTCGGCCTGGTCGGCCACAACGGCGCGGGCAAGAGCACGCTGCTGCGCATGCTCTCGGGCATCTACGAGCCGATCGCGGGCTCGCTCGAGGTCGAGGGGCGCGTCGCGACGCTGCTGGAGCTCCAGCTCGGCATCGATCCCGATGCCTCGGGCTACGACAACATCCTGCTGCGCGGCGTGATGGCCGGCCTCACGCTGCGCGAGATCCGCGCGCGCGTCGACGAGATCGCCGCCTTCACCGAACTCGGCGACTACCTCGACATGCCGGTACGCACGTACTCGAGCGGCATGCTGCTGCGGCTCGCCTTCGCGGTCTCGACCAGCATCGAGGCCGACATCCTGCTGATGGACGAATGGCTGAGCGTGGGCGATGCCGAGTTCGCGAACAAGGCCTCGGCGCGGCTCGAACAACTGGTCGAGCGAACGCCGATCCTGGTGCTCGCCTCGCATTCGCCCGAGCTGATCGCGCGGGTGTGCAACCGGGTGTTCCGCCTGGCGCAGGGCAGGCTCACCGAGGAGGCCCCGTCCCCGGCGGCCCCGGGCCGCGGCGCGCCGTGAGCCGGCGCTCGCCGCGACCGCGCATCCGCCGATCGATCGCGCGATGAGAGTCCTCCTACTTGCCAGGGATCTGTACGCGAACACGGGCGGCGGCGAGGCGGTGTACCGGCGCGTCATCGCGGCCAACCCGGCGATCGAATTCGTCTACTTTCGCGAACTCGAAGCGGCGCATGCAGCGCGCCCGGCCAACGCGCGCTGCGTGATGCTCGGCGCGCCCCGCCGGCTGACCCCCGGCGGCGCGCCGCTGCCGACGCTGCGCCTCGATCGTCTGCGCGCAGCCGACGCCTACGCGCGCGCGGTCGCCGGGCAGGATTTCGACGTGATCGAATTGCCCGACTATGTCTTCTTCGGCGACCCGCTGCGCGACGTGCTGGCGTTCAACCGGGTTCGCCACCGCGCGCTGGTGCTCGCGATGCACGGCAATTTTTCGACCTCGGCCGAACTGGCCTGGGATGCCGATGCCGGGTTCGCGCGCGCGGCGCGCGAACTCGAACGCGAGCAGTTCGCCGCGGCCGACGCGCGCTACGCGATCTCGACGCGCTATGCGCGCGAATGGCAGGCCCGGGTTCCCGCCGAGATCCACCTGCTCGATCCGCTGTCGCTCGTCGCGCCGCCCGCGCCGCGCGACCTGTCCGACGGCGCACGACGGCCGGACCTGTATTGCATCGGCCGCATGGAGCGCCGCAAGGGCAACGATCTGTTCGTGGAGATGCTGCGCTGGCTCGAGCGCTCGGCCTACGACCGCGCGGTGCAGGTCGGCAATCCGGTCGATTCGCGCTTCGGGCGTTCGAGCGGCGACTTCCTGTCGGCAATCGCCGCGACGCGACAGGTGGAAATCGATTTTCTCCCCGGCCAGGACCGCGCGGGTCTGGAGGCGATTTTCGCGGGCGCGTCCTTCGTCGTGCTGCCGGTACGCTACGACGCCTTCAATCTCGTCGCGCTCGAGGCGCTGTTCAAAGGCTGTCCGACCGCGGTGTCCAGCGGGGCGGGGGTGTGCGATTTTCTCGACGAGCGCCTGCCCGAACTGCCCTACGTGAAGATCGATCTCGGGAACTTCTACGCCGCGATCGGACCGCTCGGCGCGGCACTCGCCGACTACCCCGCGTACCGGCGGCGCCTCGCCGAGCGCCTGCGCGCGATGCGCGAACCGGCGCAACCGCCCGACCTGCAGTCCTTTTATGCCGACGCGATACGGCGCGGCGCGCGGCGGCTACCCGCTGCGCGCGGCGCGCTCGCATTGCGGTCCGGCCGCCCGATCGGGTGGCGCGTCGCGGCGCGCGCTCTTCGGCGCGCCTTTCCGGCCGCGGCGCGCAGGGCGCGTAACGCGATCGGGTTCCTCGATGGCCTGCGACGCTCGCCGGCGACCCGGCTCGCGCCGCTGCTGCGGGGCCGCGGCGCGTACAGCGACGCGGTGTTCGTGTGGCATCTCGCGGGCGGTCTCCGCCTCGGCCGCGCGCGCGCGCGGCTCGCGCGCCTGCCCGAGGACGGCCCCGCCGCGCTCGAGGCGAAACTGCGCGCGCTGCATGCGATCGCCGCGCACCCGCTCGGGCGCTTCGCGCTGTGGCGCGAACTCGCACGGCTCGAAAGGCTGCGCGGCAACGAGCTCGTCGCCGCGGCCTACGAGATCCGGCTGCTGCGCCTGGGCGCGCCCGATGCGCCCGGACATCTTGCCGCGACGCTTGCGAGCCTCGAGCGCCTGGGCTACGCGCAGGAAGCCCTCGCGCTGCGCGCGATGGTCGAACCCGGCGACGCCGCGCGGCGCGTGCACGAATACCTCCGCGCGGCGTTCGAGCGCCATCGCGCGAGCGTGCCGCGCCCCTGGCAACTGCTCGATGACCGCCGCTTCGGCGAGGCGAAGGTCGCGGTGATCGTGTCGCTGTACAACGCCGCGCCGAAACTGCGCCTGTTCCTCACCTGCCTCGCCGAGCAAACGCTGGTGAAGCAGCGCAAGGTCGAGGTGATCCTCGTCGACAGCGCCTCGCCCGCCGACGAGCGTGCGGTGGTCGAAACCTTCCTTGCGGGCTGCCCGCTCAGCCTGGTGTACGCGCGTTCCGAGGCAAGGGAAACGATCCAGGCGGCGTGGAACCGCGGCATCCATCTCGCGCGCGCGCCCTATCTGGTGTTTCTCGGCGCCGACGAGACGCTCTACCCCGAGGCGCTCGAGCTGCTCGCCGGCGAGCTCGACCGCGATCCGGCCGCCGACTGGGCGATGGCAGACAGCCTGGTGACCGACACCGACGCGCGCGGCGTGTTCGAGCGCGACGTGATGACCTACGCGCGGCACGGCGCGACCAAGGATCACGTCTACCTGGAGACCTGTTACCTCTCGTGGGTCGGCGGCATGTACCGCAAATCGATCCACGAGCGCTTCGGCTACTACGACGAGAGTTTCCGCGGCGCGGGCGACACCGAGTTCAAGAACCGCGTGCTGCCGCATATCGCCGTGCGCTTCGTTGCGCGCACGCTCGGCGTGTTCCTCAACTACCCCGACGCGCGCGTCACCGGCAGCGCGAGCGCCGAGATCGAGGACCTGCGCGCCTGGTACCTGCACCGCACCCCCGGCGGCGTGCGCTACGCCTTCGAGCGCCGCGCGCCGCGCGAGGCGCTCACGCTCTGCATCGCGGCGCTCGGCTACCGCAAGTCCTACCGCCGCCATCTGAGTTGTGACATCGAATACGCGAGGCATCTGCTCGACTACGCGATCCCGGGGCTCGCGCGTCCCGAACTGCTGCGCGTGCGCGACGACCTCGATCGGCTGCTCGGCGGCTACCGCGCGATCGAGGACGGCGCGACGAACGCCGCAATGCCGCGCGCCGCGCTCGGGCTGCTGGCGCAGCGGCTGCGCTTTGGCGCCGTGCAAGGCAGGCATGCACGCCTTTTCGCCGGCGAGGGCTCTCCCCGGTACAAACTCTTCAACGACAACCGCTACGAGCAGCACCACTGGCCCTGGGCGACGTGACCCCGACCTCGACACGAGAGCCGAAGATTCGCCGCGTGATCATTTCGGATCCGAGCCTGCGCGACTTCGTCGGGCACCACTATGCCTACGACACATCGATCCTCGATGCGCTCGACGCGCAGGGCATCGCCGGCGAGGTGCTGGCGCACCGCGACGCGCCGCGCTTTCTTCCCGCCGATGCGCGCATCGACCCTGTCTACACCGAGGACATGTGGCGCAACCTGCGCGCGCCGGCGCATCGGCGCACCGAGGCGCGCGTGCTCCGGCTGCGCGCGGCCGGGCTGCTGCTGGCGCCGCTGTTCGCGACGCACGCGGTGCTCGCGAGGTTGCGCGTCCGCGCGCGGCGCCCGGGCGAGGGCGTGCCCGATCGGCGCCCGGAGGGGGCGCGATCCGCCGCCGCGCCTTCGCTGAAGGACGCGCTGCGTGCGCGTGCCGCACGCGTGCCGCGCGCCTGGCGCCTCTGGGTGACCCTGCGCGAGTGCCTTCACCTCGCGCGCGGCACGAAGGAGGTCGCCGGCTACCTGCTCGATCACGCGCCGCTGCCGGGCTGGCTGCCGCGGCTCGCGCTGCGCAATCCGCGTTTCTACGTCGAGACGCGCGAGGCGCTGCGCCGCCGCGCGCTCGGCCGCGGCGACCTCGTCTTCGCGCACATGCTGGTGCACAGCCATCTCCTCGAATGGGCGGCGATCGCCCTCGACGAGGCGCAACGCAAAGGCGCGCAGATCGTCCTTCTGCTGCGCTATCCGCCCGGGTTCTACCGGCCGGGCGCGCTGAAGACGCGCCTCGCCTGGCGCGCGCTGGAGCGGGCCTGGAGCGCCGGTCACCTGCGCCTCGCCACCGACAGCGAGCGCCTCGCGCGCGCGTTCGCCGAGCACACCTACATCCCGATCGAGGTGTTTCCGATCCCGCATGTGGCGACGCACCCGCACCGCGGCGCTTCCGCGCCGGGCGCGGCGCTGCGCGCCGCGAGCCTCGGCAACGCGCGCAGCGAGAAAGGCATCCTCGACATCGCGCGCGCGATCGAGCTGCTGCACGAGACCGGCGACGCGGCGGGATTCGAATTCATCCTCCAGGTGAACGACCCCGACAGCGGATGCCGCGACGCGCTCGCGCGCTTTCGCGCGCGCGAGCTGCCCGGTATCCGCTTCCTCGACCGGGCCCTCGACGGACCCGCCTACGAGGAGACGCTCGCCGCCGCCGACGTC
Source organism: Betaproteobacteria bacterium (assembly GCA_029858545.1). Taxonomy (GTDB): domain Bacteria; phylum Pseudomonadota; class Gammaproteobacteria; order Burkholderiales; family SG8-39; genus JAOUFA01. Next base: position 1,800 of record JAOUFA010000011.1, on the reverse strand, counting down.
GTGCTCGTCCCGTACTGGCGCGAGATCTACGTCGCGCGCACCTCGGGCGTCTTCGTGGAGGCGCTCGCCGCGGGCAAGATCGTCGTCGCCACCGCCGACACCTGGATGTCCGACGAGCTCGCGCGCTGCGGCGGCGGCGTCCTCGTGCCGTGCCATTCTCCGCAGCGGCTGGCGGAGGCCCTGCGCGCGCTGCGGCGCGGGCACGAGACCCTCGCCGCGCAGGCGCGCGCGGCGGCGCACAGCGCGCGCGCATTTCATTCGCCGCGCCGCTTCGTCGCCGCGCTGTGCGCCGCCCCGGACAATTTTCCGCAGGAACGGCGCGCCGCGGTGATCTATCCCTGGAACAACTTCCTCACGCGCGCCTCCGGTGCGAGCCTGCGCACCGGTCTGCTGATGGATGTGATCGAGGAGCACGGCTACGCGCTGAGCCTGCTGCTCGGCTCGGACAACGAAACCGTCGCGCCGCCCGCGCGCCATCGGGTGATCCCCTTCGTGTCGGAGCCGCTGCGCGGCAACCTGCTGATGCATCTCTACACGCTCGGCCTGCGCATCGCCAGCCTGGGCCGCTCGCGGCCCGGAGACGGCGTGCTCTATCTCTACAAGTGCTGGTATCGCCGCCGGCGCTACCGGATCGCCCTCAATCGCGCGCTGCGCGGCTGCCGCGTGGCATTCCTCGAATACACCGCGCTCTTCGACGTGGTCGCGCCGCTCGCGCGCGCGCAAGGCATCCGGCTCGTCGTCAGCGAGCACGACGTGCTGGCGGAGCAGGCCGGCTACGCGCCGATCAGCGCGGCGATTCTCGCCGCGGAAATCGCCGCGCTGCGCCAGGCGGACCTCGCCGTCTCGGTGAGCGAGGCCGATCGCGCGACCTTTGCCGCGCGGGGCGCGCAGACCGTACTCGTGCCGAACTCGGTCGCCGTCACCGGCCGCAAGGTCTACGACGAGGGCGAGGCGCGCGCAAGCCTCGCGCGCCTGGGCATCGCGCCGCCCGCGCGCTACGTCGTCTTCGTCGGCAGCCACCACGGCCCCAACCTGGTCGCCGCGGAGTTCCTGCGCGCGCTCGGCGCGCGCTTCGCCGCGGAACAACGCGGGCTGGCGGTCGTTGTCATCGGCGCGTGTCACGCGCCGCTGTCCGCGCCGGGCTTCGTCGCGCTCGGGATGGTCGGCGACGAGGCGCGCGACGCGCTCTACGGCGCGGCGGCGGCGGTCGTCGTCCCGCTGCGCGAGGGCACCGGCTCGTCGCTCAAGACCGTCGAGGCGATGGCCGCGGGCAAGGCGGTGATCGGCACGTCCGTCGCCTTTCGCGGGCTGGCGGTGAAGGACGGTCTCGATGCGATCGTCGAAGACGACCTGGCACGCTACACGCAGCGGCTGCCCGAACTGCTGCGCGATCCCGACCTGCTCGCCGCAATCGGCCGGCGCGCGCGCGAATTCGCGCTGACCTGCGACTACCGCGCGATGTACCGGCCGTACCTCGATTTCCTCGCCGGACTCGACGGCGCACCGACCGCGGCCGCATGCGAGAATCCGGGGCATTCCCCGGCCGCATGACTTCTACTCTGACATCTGCGCGACCATGATCATCGCCCGCACCCCCTTGCGCGTCAGCTTCTTCGGCGGCGGCACCGACTTCCCCGATTTCTTCACCCGCCACGGCGGCGCGGTGCTCGGCACCGCGATCGACAAGTACATCTACCACACCGTCTCGCACCTGCCGTCGTGGCTGTTCGACCACAAGATCCGCTTCGCCTACCGCAAGGTCGAGCTGGTGAAGCGCCTCGAGGACCTCGAGCACCGGCC
>JAOUFA010000266.1 GCA_029858545.1 Betaproteobacteria bacterium | reverse complement strand
CGCGAGCGCCGAGCAGCGCCGCGTGGAGTTCGTCGGTCCGCAGGTCGGCGCCGAACTCGCCGAGTATGGCGCCCTCGCGCTCGCGGTCACGGCGATATTCATCGTGCTCTATCTCGCGATCCGCTTTGAGTGGCGTTTCGGTCTGTCCGCGATCGTCGCCAACCTGCACGACGTCGTGATCATCCTCGGTTTCTTCGCGCTCTTTCAGTGGGAGTTTTCGTTGCCGGTGCTCGCCGCGGTACTTGCAGTACTCGGCTATTCGGTCAACGAGTCGGTGGTGGTATTCGATCGGGTAAGGGAGAACTTCCGCAAGTTGCGCAAGGCTTCCGTGCCGGAGGTGATCGACGCGGCGATCACCGGCACCATCTCGCGCACCATCATCACCCACGGTTCCACCCAGGCGATGGCCACCACGATGTTGCTCTTCGGCGGCCCGGCGCTGCATTACTTCGCGCTTGCGCTCACCATCGGCATTCTGTTCGGCATCTACTCCTCGGTGCTGGTCGCGAGCCCGCTGCTGATGTGGTTGCGCGTCGATCGCAGCCAGTTCATCAAGCCCGAAAAGCGCGCGCCCGCGCACGACGGCGCGGTGGTTTAGCTTCCGGAGCGCGGGCGCAGAAGAATCACTCAGCGCTCGCTCATTGCGCGTTCGCGCGCCCGGTTGATCGGTTTGGCAAGGTAGTACAGGACCGATCTCTTTCCGGTAATCACATCCACGCTCGCCAGCATGCCCGGGGCGATGGAGAGCTTCTTGCCGTGGTAGTTGATCGCGTTCGCGTTGGTGCGCACGTGTGCGACGTAGTACGGTTCTCCCTGCTGTGGAACCATCGAATCCGCCGATACACGTTCAATACGACCTTCCAGTCCCCCGAACACGCTGTAGTCGTAGGCCGTCACCTTGACGATCGCGCGCTGCCCGGCGCGTACGAATGCAATGTCGGCGGGCCGTAGGTGGGTCTCGATGAGCAGCGTATCTTCAACCGGGACGATTTCGACCATCGTGCTGCCAGGCTGCACGACGCCCCCCAGGGTCTTGTTCGGGATCAGCTTCACTATCCCGTCCATCGGAGCGCGTACCAGAGTACGTGCGGCCCGGTCCTCCAGCGCCGGGATCTGTTCGGTCAATCTGGCCAGGTCCGCCTGCGCCTGGGCCAATTCGGCGCCCGCCTGCGCGCGAAACGCGGTATCCGCGTCGGCGAGCTTTCCGCGCGCCTCGTCGATCGCCGCCATCACACGCGGAACTGCAAGACGCGCCTGGTCGAGATCGGCGCGCATGCGCGCCTGCTCGCGCTCGAGCCGCAGCAACTCCACATCGGACACGACGCCGCGCCTGGCCAGGGGCGCTGTCATCGCCACTTCGCGATCGATCAAGTCCAGTTGTTCCGCCAGCTGCACGCCACGCGCACGCAGCTCCTTCAGTTCGTTGTCGCGCTGCGCGAGCTGTTCGGCGAGCACGCTCTTCTTGGTTCGCAATTCCGCCTGGCGCGCGCGAAACAGATGGATTTCGCGCGCCGCGAGCGCGGCATTCCCTTTTGCGACCTCCGGGGACATCGCGAGCGGCACGCCGGCAGTCTCCGCCGCGAGGCGCGAGGTCTTGGCCAGCAGCGCCAAGGCGCCCTGTTCTCCTTCGCGTTGCGCGGCGACGAAGCGCGTCGGGTCAATGCGAATGAGCGGTTGATCCTTGCGCACTGCGTCGCCTTCGCGAACAAGTATCTCGGCGATGATGCCCCCCTCCAGGTTCGTGACCACCTGGATCTGGCTGCGCGTGACCACCCGACCGTCTCCGCGCGCAACCTCGTCGATCTCGAACCAGCTCGCCCATGCGATGATCATCACGACAAAGAACAAAATCGTCCCGAGCAGAAGATGGGGCAGGCGACTCTCTGCAAGACTCTGCGCGGCAAGCTGCTCCACCGACCAGCCTTCCGGGGCGTCACCCGGCTTCACCGACGTCTCACCCGGCGCGGCGCTCATCACCTCACCCCGCCCTGCGCACTTGGCCCTGGGCGAGTGCCTGCAGCACGCCCGCTTTGGGGCCCGCGACCACGACACGCCCCGCATCCATCACGATCAGCTTGTCGGCAAGCGTCAGCATCGACTCGCGATGGGTGATGACCACCAGCGTGCGGCCCGCCAGCGCGGCGGCAAGACGCGCCTTGAAGTACTCCTCGGTGGCCTGGTCCATCGAGGCGGTCGGTTCATCAAGCAGGAGGATCGGCGGATCGGCAAGCAGTGCACGGGCAAGCGCCACGGACTGTTTCTGTCCGCCCGACAGCCCGTCGCCGCGCTCGCCCACCGGCATATCGAACCCCTTCGGGTGGCGATTGAGATGTTCATCCAAGCCTACCACCGCGACTGCACGCAGCATCGCCGCATCGTCGACTTGCGGCGCGCCCATGGTGAGGTTCTGCCGCACGCTGCCTGAAAACAGCACCACGTTCTGCGGCATGTAGCCGATATTGCGCCGCAGATCGGCAGGGTCGATTTGGCGCGCGTCGATGCCATCAACGAGCACGTTTCCCGCCTGAGGCAAATGCAGGCTGATCAGCAGCTTCGCCAGCGTGCTCTTGCCCGAGCCCATGCGGCCGATGATTGCGACCCGATCGCCCGGCGCGATCGAGAACGAAAGCTCCTTTAGCGCGTCGACTTCCTGTCCCGGATAGCGAAACGAAACCTGGCGAAAGTCGATCCGGCCATCCAGCCGCGGACGGCTGATGAAGCTGCGGCCCGCCTCGCGCTCAACCGGGGCGTCCATGATCCGGTTAAGCGCCGCAAGCGCGCTCATCGCACCATGGTAGCGGGTGAGCAGCCCGGCGATCTGCCCCAGCGGCCCGACCGCGCGCCCGGCGATGATCGTGCAGGCGATCAGGCCACCCAACGTCAGCCGGTTCTCTGCGGCCAGGTAGACCCCGACAACGAGCACAGCGATCCCGACGATCGCCTGCACCCATCCCGCGAAATGGATCGCGAGCGACGATATCTGCCTCGCGGCGAGACCCTCGCGCGCCGCGAAATCGGCCATGCTTTCCCAGCGACGCTGCAACTGCGCTGCCGCGTTCAGGTGCTTGACGTGCTCGATCGCCCCCAGCGTCTCGATGACGGTCGAATACTTCGCTTCGGTCGCGGCGTAGCTGCGCCGCACATGGTCACGCAACGCCGGTTGCAGCGCGAGCCCCACCGCGATAATCACCGGCACCGCGATCACCACCGGCAGAACCACCCCCACCCCCCCGATCCACAGCAGGGCACCGAGAAACACGATTACAAAAGGTAGATCGACCAGCGAGGCGAGCGTGGCCGAAGTGAAAAAGTCGCGCAACGATTCGAATTCGCGCAGATTGTTGGCGAGTGAGCCGACGGGCTGACGCGGCTGGTCCAGGCGCAGATCCATGACACGCGCGAACAGCGTTGCCGACAATGCCAGGTCGGCGCGCCGCCCGGCGAAATCGATGAAATACCCGCGCAGGATCTTGAGCGCGAGATCAAAGAGGAGAACGATGGACATTCCCACGACGAGCACCCACAGCGTCTCGACCGCCTGGTTGGGCACGACGCGGTCGTACACGTTCATGAAGAACAGGGGTGATGCCAGCGCCAGCAGGTTGATCAGCACCGTACCGATCGCGACCTCCGCATAGATATGCGCTTCGCGACGCAACGTACCCCAAAACCAGTGGTGCGTGCGGACGATACGTTCGGTTTCGGTACCCGCGGCGAACGATTGCTCGGGCCGCAAGACGATCGCGTTGCCGGTATAGCGCGCCTCGAGCGCGTCGAGCGCCTCGCGGCGCGTCTCGCCGGGAGACTCCGCCGCGATGACCTCGGCTCCGTCATGATCGCTTCGTGTCAGCACACACACGCCGAAATCTTCCAGGAGCAGAATCGCCGGAAGCATGGTCGCCGAGATCTCGCGTAACGGAATCGCGAGCAGCTGCGCCGACAGGCCGGCGCGCTCCGCCGCGCGCGCCATTAGCCCTGGCGTCAGCCGTCCATCGTCCAGAGGCAGGCCCGCAGTCAGCGCCTCGGCCGATATAGCGCGGCCGTGCAATCTGGCCACCGCTGCAAGGCAGACGGCAAGCGGATCGCGCGGTTCGGCCCGGTTCACGGTAGGGTCCCTTTTTCGAACGGCGCGGGAAGTGCCAGGCCGAGCGCGTGCAGCAGCCCGCCCAGGCTGGCGAGCACCTGGATCTCGTCCAGGGTCACCGCAGCCTGGGCCGCAATGTAGCCGCTCAGCGCGCCAAAGCGCTCGTTCTCCGCGTTGAGAAGATCGAGCAGGCTGCGTTGACCGAGTTGGAACTGCGCGCGATAGGCCTCGGCCACCTCCGCACTTGCGCGCGCGTACGCATCCATGTGCGCAAGCCGCGCCCGATCCGCCGCGAGCGCCTCCCAGGACTGTCGGCTTGTTCGCTCGAGTTCTCGGCGCGCGCGCTTCACCCCGGCGAGTGCCTCCTCGATGCGCGCCGCGGCCTCGCGCACGCGTTCCTGATCGCCGAAACCGCGAAATACGTTGTAACGCAGACGCAGCATCGCGTAGCGGTCCGCGTTCAACCCCGCGATGCCATCGAGATCGTACTGGCGCGTCGCGCCCACCTCGAGACTGAGGCGCGGCGCGTACAACCGAGCACGGGCGCTGTCGTGCTCGTGCTGGGCGGCCTCGAGTTCCTTCTGGGCGGCGCGCATGTCGGGATGATCCCTGAATGCCCGCGCCAGCGCATCTTCGATGCGCTCCGGCAGCGCCGCAACAAGCGACGCCGGAGGTTCGAGAGAACCGGGTTCGTTGCCGGTGAGGATCCAATACAGCGCCTCGGTCTGCGCAAGTTGTCCGCGCAGTTGTTCGAGCGAAGTATTCACGAGCGCGAGCCGCGCCTGTGCCTGGACGACGTCGGCTCGGCGGCCACGACCGCCCATCGCGAGCGCGCGCACGTCATCGAGCGTATGCTCGTGGATCGCGCGATTCTTGCGAGCCACCTCCATTTGTTCGCGCAGGCGACGCACATCCAGGAATGCCTGTCCCGCACGCAATGCGACGCTCTCCGCGCTTGCCGCGACCGCGTATTGGGCGCCTTCGACGCGCGCCTCCAGTCGTCTGATCTGACCGCCGCTCGCGCCGCCGTCAAAAAGAAGTTGCGAGGCCGTGATTTCTCCCTCGCGTCGCGTGAGTGCCTGGTCGGAACCGAGCGGGCGCGTCGAAGGATTGTCGCTCATCTCGCGTCCGCGGCCCACCGCCAGGTTCACGGAGGGAAGGTACTCGGCCTGCGCCTGTCCCGCCTGCCCCCCGACCGCGGCAAGCCGCGCGCGCGCCGCCTGGATCTCCGGGGTGTGCACGAGCGCCTGTGCCACCGCTTGCGCGA
>JAOUFA010000265.1 GCA_029858545.1 Betaproteobacteria bacterium | reverse complement strand
CTGATCGAGGCGGCCAAGCGCGGCGTGCTCGCCGCGGGTGCGCTGCCGATCGAATTTCCGACGGTGTCGCTCGGCGAGGTGTTCCTCCATCCGACCTCGATGATGTTCAGGAACCTGATGTCGATCGACGTCGAGGAGATGATCCGCGCCCAGCCGATGGACGCGGTGCTGCTCGTCGGCGGTTGCGACAAGACGGTGCCCGCGCAGCTGATGGGCGCGGCCTCGGCCGATGTTCCCGCGGTGCAGTTGATCGGCGGACCGATGCTGCCGACTTCTTTCCACGGCGAGCGGTTGGGTGCCTGCACCGATTGCCGTCGTTTCTGGGCGATGCACCGCGCCGGCACGGTCGATCAGGCCGGCATCGCCGAGATCGAAGGCAATCTCGCCACCACCGCCGGCAGTTGCGCGGTGATGGGAACGGCCTCGAGCATGGCCGCGATCGCCGAAGCGCTCGGCATGGCCCTGCCAGGCAGCGCGGCGATTCCCGCGGTGCATGCCGATCGATTGCGCGCCGCCGAGGCGAGCGGCAAGCGCGCGGCGGAGCTCGCGCGGCACGCACTGCGGCCTTCGCAGATCATCACCGCGCACTCGGTCGACAATGCGCTGCGCGTGCTGCTCGCGATCGGCGGCTCGACCAACGCCATCCTGCATCTCACCGCGATCGCCGGCCGCGTCGGCGTGCCGCTGCCGCTCGCGCGACTCAACGAACTGTCCGATACGACGCCGGTGCTGGTCGACCTGAAACCGACCGGCCAGCATTACATGTCCGACCTGCACGGCGCGGGCGGCATCGGCGCGGTGCTGCGCGAGCTTCAGCCTTTGCTGCATCTGGACTGCATGACGGTGGCCGGCATCACGCTGGGCGAGCGTCTGGCGCGCGAACCCGCCTGGGTAGACCGGGCGGTGGTGCGGCCGTTCGGCGAGCCGCTCGCCGCGCAGGGCGGGCTGGTCGCGCTCTTTGGCTCGCTCGCGCCCAATGGCGCGATCCTCAAGCGCTCGGCGGCCGACGCACGCCTGTTCGAGCGCGAGGCACGCGCGGTGGTGTTCTCCTCGCTCGACGATCTTGCCGCGCGCATCGACGATCCGGCGCTCGATGTGACCCCCGACGATTGTCTCGTGCTGCAAAACGCGGGACCGAAGTCGGGCTACGCGATGCCCGAGGCGGGCTACCTGCCGATTCCGGCCAAGCTCGCGCGCGCCGGAGTGAAGGACATGCTGCGCATCTCGGACGCGCGCATGAGCGGCACCGCCTATGGCACGGTGCTGCTGCACGTCTCGCCCGAGGCGGCGGTGGGCGGACCGCTCGCGCTGGTGCGCAACGGCGATCGCATCCGCCTGTCGGTGACAGAGCGGCGCATCGATCTGCTCGTCACCGACGATGAACTCGCGCGGCGCCGCGCACAATGGCGCCCGCCCGCGGCGCTGCCCGCGCGCGGCTACGCGAAGCTCTACATGGAGCACGTGCAGCAGGCCGAGCTGGGCTGCGATTTCGATTTTTTGCGCGCACCGCAAGGCGGGAGATCGGCATGACGGCGTGGCGCCGGCCCCTGTTGCTCGCGGCGCTCGTCGCGCTGGCGCCGCAAGGCCTGCACGCGCAGGACTATCCGGCGCGACCGATCCGCATCATCGTGCCCTACGAATACGGCGGGATCATCGATCCGCTCACGCGCATACTCGGCGAGATGCTGAGCACGACGCTGCGCGAGCGCATCTCAGTCGAGAATCGTCCGGGAGCGAACGGCAACGACGGCATTGCCGAGGTGGCGAAATCGCCCGCCGACGGTTACACGCTGGGCATGGCGGGCTCCGGAACGCTGTTCGTCAACCCCGGGCTTTACGCAAAGATGCCGTTCGACGCAAAGAGGGACCTGACGCAAATCGTGGTCTATGCGAGCCTGCCGAACATCCTGGTGGTCAACGGCGCGCTGCCGGTACGCACTCTGCCGGAGTTCACCGCCTACACGCGCGCCCATCCGGGCGAGCTCAGCTACGGCTCGACCGGCCTCGGCAGCTCGATGTACCTCGCCGCCGAGTTGTACAAGGAGCACAACCGCGTGTATATGCTGCACCTTCCGTTCAACTCTCCGGGACTCGCGACGCAAAGTCTCGCCGACGGCAAGGTCGACGCGATCTTTCAGCTCGTTCCCGGCGTACTCCGTCAGGTGAGAGTCGGGACACTGCGGCCGATCGGTGTGCTCGCGGGAAAGCGCTCCAGCGCCCTTCCCGGAATTCCAACTTTCGCCGAGCAGGGCATGCCGATCGAAAGCGCGGTGTGGATCGTGCTGGTTGGGCCGAGTGGCCTGCCGGGAAACGTCGTCGCGCGGCTCAACGCGGAGGTCAACCGGGCGCTCGGCGATCCGCTGCTGCGCGACAAACTGGTCGAATTGGGCGTGGAGCCGGTCGGCGGCACGCCCGAGGCGGCGGCGACGTTGCAGGCGCAGGAGCGCGAGAAATGGGGAAGACTGCTGCAGCGTCTCGGCGCGCGGATCGACTAGCATGGTGCACTGGTAGAATTCGCGTCTCCGTTCACGAGCCCGCCATGTTCGCCCCCAACCTGCTTGCCCAAACCGACCCCGAAGTCTGGCGTGCCGTGCGCCTGGAGAACCGGCGCCAGGAAGACCATATCGAGTTGATCGCCTCGGAGAACTACGTCAGCCCCTCTGTGCTGGCGGCCCAGGGCAGCCAGCTCACCAACAAGTATGCCGAGGGCTATCCGGGCAAGCGCTACTACGGCGGCTGCGAATACGTCGATATCGCCGAGACGCTCGCGACCGAGCGCGCGAAAAAACTCTTCGGCGCGGCCTGGGCGAACGTGCAACCGCACTCCGGCTCGCAGGCCAACCAGGCCGTGTACACCTCGACGCTCCTGCCCGGCGACACGATTCTCGGCCTGTCGCTCGCACATGGCGGCCACCTCACGCACGGCTCGCCGGTCAACCTATCTGGCAAGCTGTACAAGGTGGTGTCCTACGGCCTCACCGACAAGGAAGCGATCGACTACGACCAGGCCGAGAAGCTCGCGCTCGAGCACCGGCCGAAGATGATCGTCGCCGGTGCCTCGGCCTACGCGCTCGCGATCGACTGGCGGCGCTTTCGCGCGATCGCCGACAAGGTGGGCGCGCTGCTCTTCGCCGACATTGCGCACTACGCGGGACTGATTGCGGTGGGCTTGTATCCGTCGCCGATCGGTATCGCCGACTATGTCACGAGCACCACGCACAAGACGCTGCGCGGTCCGCGCGGCGGACTGATCCTCGGCACTTCCGAGGCCGCCGGCAAGGCGATCAACTCGTCGATCTTCCCGGGCCTGCAGGGCGGACCGCTGATGCATGTTATCGCGGCGAAGGCCGTTGCCTTCGGCGAAGCGCTGTTGCCGGGTTTTCGCGGCTACCAGCAGCAGGTGCTCGACAACGCGGGCGCAATGGTGCGCGTGCTGACCGAGCGCGGCCTGCGCATCGTCTCGGGTCGCACCGATTGCCATATGTTCCTGGTCGACCTGCGGTCAAAACGCATCACCGGCAAGGACGCCGAAGCGGCGCTGGGCCTGGCGCACATCACGGTCAACAAGAATGCAATTCCGAACGATCCGGAGAAGCCGATGGTGACTTCCGGCATCCGCATCGGCACGCCCGCGATGACCACGCGCGGATTCGGCCTCGCCGAGGCTCAGGCGCTCGCCCACCTGATCGCCGACGTGCTCGACAAGCCGGGTGACGACGGTGTCATCAAGCGTGTCGCAGGTGAAGTGAGGTCGCTCTGCGACCGTTTGCCGGTCTACGCCTGAGGCGATCCGGTGCGCTGCCCCTTCTGCAGCAACGACGACACGCAGGTCGTCGACACGCGCTCCAACCCGGAGGCGAACGTGATTCGTCGGCGCCGGCGCTGCCCGGCCTGCGACAAGCGCTTCACCACCTATGAGCGGGTCGAGTTGCGTCTGCCGCGCCTGGTGAAGAAGGACGGCAGCCGCACCGACTACGACCGCGACAAGCTGATGGGCAGCATGAAGCTGGCGCTCAGAAAGCGCCCGGTCGCCACCGAGGCGGTGGACGGTGCCGTCGATCGCATCGAGGAAAAGCTGCGCTCGCTCGGCGAGCGGGAGATTCCGACCAGCCGTGTCGGCGACCTGGTGATGCGCGAGCTCGCGAAACTCGACAAGATCGCCTACATCCGCTTCGCTTCGGTCTACCGCAGCTTCGAGACGCCCGAGGATTTTCGTGAAGCACTGCAGGAAGTGAAGTCGCCGCGCAAGCGCCGCAGATAGTTGTGTTTACCCCCTTCGATCGCGCATTCATGCAACGCGCTCTGGCGCTTGCCGGGCGCGGGCTGCATACCGCGACCCCCAACCCGCGCGTCGGCTGCGTGATCGTAAACGGCGAAGCCATCGTCGGCGAGGGGTGGCATGAAAGGGCGGGCGCGCCGCATGCCGAAGCGGTGGCGCTCGCGCAAGCCGGCACGGCCGCGCGGGGCGCGACCGTCTACCTGAACCTCGAACCCTGCAATCATCACGGCCGCACGCCGCCCTGCTCGGAGGCGCTGCTTCGCGCGGGCGTGGCGCGCGTGGTCGCGGCGTTGCGCGACCCGAATCCCGAGGCGCGCGGAGGCGGTGCGCGCCTCGCCGCAGCGGGCGTCGGTTTCGAAGCGGGACTGCTGGAAGACGAGGCGCGCGAACTGAATATCGGCTTCGTCTCGCGCGTGACGCGCGGTCGGCCCTGGCTGCGCATGAAGATCGCTGCGACCCTCGACGGGCGCAGCGCGCTCGCCGACGGAAGCTCGCAGTGGATCACCGGTGCGGAGGCGCGTGCCGACGGCCACCGCTGGCGCGCGCGCGCCTGTGCGCTGCTCACCGGAATCGGCACCGTGCAGACCGACGATCCGCGTCTCACGGTGCGTGAGGTCGCAACGCCGCGCCAGCCGCTGCGCGTGGTGGTCGACAGCCGGCTCGACATTTCGCCGCGATCGCGCATCCTCGACGGCGGCGGCGCGCTCGTCTTCTGCGCACTGGAGGATGCCGCAAAGCGGCATGCGCTCGAGGCGGCGGGCACGGAGGTGGTGTGTTGCGCGAATTCATCCGGGAAGGTCGATCTGCAGGCGCTGCTTGGAGAACTCGCGGGTCGCGGCGTGAACGAACTGCACGTCGAGGCGGGATTCAAGCTGAACGGCTCGCTCGTGCGCGAGGGCTGCGTGGACGAGTTGCTCCTGTACCTCAATCCGAGTCTGCTCGGCGATACGGCGCAGGGGATCGTGAACCTGCCGGCGGTGGCGTCGCTCGACGCGCGCGTGGGGCTCACGTTGCATTCGATCGAGCGGATCGGCAAGGATCTGAGAATTCTCGCGAGGTTCTGATGTTCACTGGAA
>JAOUFA010000264.1 GCA_029858545.1 Betaproteobacteria bacterium | reverse complement strand
TGCAACCCATGGCGCACTCACTTATCAGGCCTATCAGCGCTCAATCTTGGCCCAGAATCCAAAGATGCTAACAGACTTGGGCATCGAGAATAGGGCGGAGCCGTTTGGTCGTGTGCATTTTGATATCACCATGCTGAGATAAGGAAGCATCTCTATTGGCCATGGATGACACTCTATGAGGAAGCCAGCGGGATTGCGGTAACGGCAGAGCAAAAAAGAAACGCTGAATGGCTGCGTGCTTTTGCGCGCAGCAGACTGACAGACGATACCAAACCGACAAGGCACGATGAATTTGGTTTCGTTCAAAACGTGGACTTGCAGCACCCGGACGAGCTGGGAGTGGGGCCACTGCGGTGAAGCGGTCGAGCTTTTCGATTCTGGCATTGAGCGCTTTGCTGCCATTTCCCGGCACGACCAAGGAGAGACGGGACTTCCTGTTGCATTCTCTGGCTGCGTTGCTCGCAACGCTGTCGCTCGCGGGCTGCGTGCGCATGCCGACCTGGTTCTCGCCGACCTTCAGCGGGCAGGTCGTCGAGCAGGCCACCGGACAGCCGATCGCGGGCGCGATCGTGGTCGGACTGTGGGAGGAAGAGCGCAGTGCCTATGTGCACTCGCGCATTCACTGCATTCGCGCGGAAAGCGCAACCACCGATGCGCAGGGCCGCTACAGACTCCTGCGACCGGGCGGCGATCTCCCCAACGGGTTCTATGTCTACAAACCCGGATATCGCTACATTGAGATGGTCAAATTGCTGGAACCGATTTCGCGAGTTCCTGACCGAATTGAATTGCGAGTGTTTACCGATTCACCTGAAGAACGTTTGGACGGATTACTGACACTGAGCAGTCGAACTGAATGCACTTCTGCCTCCAGCACAGGTACCAGGAACAATTTGTTGCCTCTGAAGCAAGCGATGTTGGCGGAAGCGAGAAGTATTGCGCGTACCTCTGAGCACCAGAAGACCGTGAATCTTCTTCTCTCCGATGTCGAGGAATTGCAGATGGATTACCGCGCCGCCTCGGCGAGGGCTTTGGCGCGAGAACGCGAAAGGCTGGGAAAATGATGAGGGCTTGCGCCTACTTGAGCCTTCTTGTGACTGCCACGCAGTGCATGCTGCTATCCGCCTGTGTCGGAATCTCCGGCGGCCCGGTGAGCGGCAGGGTCCTCGAGGAAGATAGCGGCAAGCCGATCGCCGGGGCGATCGTCGTGGTGCGCTGGTTCGGCGTGGTGGGCGGCATGGGGCACGGCGGCAAGGTCTGCTATCACGTCGCGGCAACGCTGAGCCGGGACGACGGCAGCTACCTCGTTCCCGAATGGTACGAAAGGGAGAACCGCTATGGCTGGGGCATGGGACACCGCGAGTATTACGTCATCGCGTACAAGGCGGGCTACGGCTGGCCTCGGCAGCCCTCGCAAGATCAAGAAATTTCCTTGCTCGCGCCGTTCAAGGGAACGGTGGAGGAGCGCTTCAAGTACTTCGACAGTGTAACCAGTAATACCAGATGTAGTCACCATGCTGAGATAAGGAAGCATCTCTATTGGCCATGGATGACACTCTATGAGGAAGCCAGCGGGATTGCGGTAACGGCAGAGCAAAAAAGAAACGCTGAATGGCTGCGTGCTTTTGCGCGCAGCAGACTGACAGACGATACCAAACCGACAAGGCACGATGAATTTGGTTTCGTTCAAAACGTGGACTTGCAGCACCCGGACGAGCTGGGAGTGGGGCCACTGCGGTGAAGCGGTCGAGCTTTTCGATTCTGGCATTGAGCGCTTTGCTGCCATTTCCCGGCACGACCAAGGAGAGACGGGACTTCCTGTTGCATTCTCTGGCTGCGTTGCTCGCAACGCTGTCGCTCGCGGGCTGCGTGCGCATGCCGACCTGGTTCTCGCCGACCTTCAGCGGGCAGGTCGTCGAGCAGGCCACCGGACAGCCGATCGCGGGCGCGATCGTGGTCGGACTGTGGGAGGAAGAGCGCAGTGCCTATGTGCACTCGCGCATTCACTGCATTCGCGCGGAAAGCGCAACCACCGATGCGCAGGGCCGCTACAGACTCCTGCGACCGGGCGGCGATCTCCCCAACGGGTTCTATGTCTACAAACCCGGATATCGCTACATTGAGATGGTCAAATTGCTGGAACCGATTTCGCGAGTTCCTGACCGAATTGAATTGCGAGTGTTTACCGATTCACCTGAAGAACGTTTGGACGGATTACTGACACTGAGCAGTCGAACTGAATGCACTTCTGCCTCCAGCACAGGTACCAGGAACAATTTGTTGCCTCTGAAGCAAGCGATGTTGGCGGAAGCGAGAAGTATTGCGCGTACCTCTGAGCACCAGAAGACCGTGAATCTTCTTCTCTCCGATGTCGAGGAATTGCAGATGGATTACCGCGCCGCCTCGGCGAGGGCTTTGGCGCGAGAACGCGAAAGGCTGGGAAAATGATGAGGGCTTGCGCCTACTTGAGCCTTCTTGTGACTGCCACGCAGTGCATGCTGCTATCCGCCTGTGTCGGAATCTCCGGCGGCCCGGTGAGCGGCAGGGTCCTCGAGGAAGATAGCGGCAAGCCGATCGCCGGGGCGATCGTCGTGGTGCGCTGGTTCGGCGTGGTGGGCGGCATGGGGCACGGCGGCAAGGTCTGCTATCACGTCGCGGCAACGCTGAGCCGGGACGACGGCAGCTACCTCGTTCCCGAATGGTACGAAAGGGAGAACCGCTATGGCTGGGGCATGGGACACCGCGAGTATTACGTCATCGCGTACAACGCGGGCTACGGCTGGCCTGTATCCCCCGCGCAAAGAAGAGAGGGCATTGTGCTCCTTGCACCGTTTAAGGGGGGCGAAAGAAAGGCTCGGCTATCTGGCTGGCTTCGGCGGCATGCAGTGTGGCGAGTGGAGCGAATATTACAGACAGCTTCGACCACTCTACGAGGCGATCTATGACGAAGCCAACCGCATTGGCGTGAGTAGGGAAGAGAAGGAATTGGTGATTCTTAACCTGCGCGATCTGGAGGAAATGCGGATCGGGAGCGAAGCGGCGTACAGAAACTGGAGGAAGCGGCGGGAGCTTCTGCAATGAGGAATATGCGTCTCTGGATGGCGACCAGCGGGATCGCTTATGTGGCGACACTGACTTCGATATTCTCGGATATGAAACGCGCGGGCCGCGCGTCCGGGCTGCGAGCGCGCCGAGCAGCGCCACGGCTCTTCCGCTACGATTGGATCTTTCTGGAAAGCGGAACGAAATGGCGGCATTCGGATTTACACGCGCTCGGCTCGCGGGCCTCGCGCTCGCGGCGATGGTGGCCGGCGGCAACGCCGCCGCCTCGGTCGACCTGCCGCTGCACCACTGGGTGTACGACGACCTCGAGCGCCTGGCCGCGCTGGGCGCGATCCGCGGGGCGATGATTTCGGCCAAGCCCTTCAGCCGCAAGCAGGCCGCGCGCTACGCCGCGCGGGCGCTCGACCCGGCCGCCGCCGCGCGCCTGGGTAGCCTGGGGTTTCTGCTCGAGCGCCTCGCGCGCGAACTGCGCCCCGAGCTCGTCGAACTCGGCGCACTCGCCGCGCGCGAGGGCGAGACCCGGGCGCGCCTGCGCTACGGCGCGCGCGTGCAGGTGGGGCTCGCGTCGTCGTCCCTGGACGCGGGCGGCAGCGTGCGCGCGAGAGAGAACAGCGAAGGCGAATACTTCACCGACGGCGCGCACGGCGAAGTCGATCTGCGCGGCTGGGCGGAATTCGGTGACGGCGCCGCGCTCACGCTGCGCCCGAAATACACCAGCGATCCGCACCAGCTGGGCGTCGCGCCCACCGACAACAGCGCGCGCACGACCCTGCGCGAGGCCGACCTCAAGCTCACCTGGGGCAACCTGAGCGTGCACCTCGGCCGCGGCAGCCAATGGTGGGGGGCGGGCCACCGCGGCACGCTGCTTCTGTCGGACAACGCCTTCCCGCTCGAGCGCCTGCGCGTGGGCAGCGAAGAGCCGTTCCGGCTGCCTGGCATTCTCGCGCGCCTGGGCGAATGGAAGATCGACAGTTTTCTCGGCGTGTTCGAGCGCGAGCGCGAGTTCCCGCGCGCGCGACTGTTCGGGCTGCGCGTGAGCTATGTGCCGACCGAGTGGATGGAGGCGGGCCTCACGCGGCTGACGCAGTTCGCCGGACCGGCGCTGGGGCAGTCGTTTCCGGCGATCGTTTGGAAGACTTACATCTCGCACCCCAACAAGCCCGGCGCGGATGAAGTAAATGAGCAAGTGATGCTCGATCTGCGCGTTCGCATACCGCGGACGCCCTATCTCGTGCCGTTCCCGGGCGGTATGCAACTTTACGGGGAACTCGGCTCGGAGGACCGGTGGGCGTCGCCGCGGCCCACCCGCGCCGCTTATCTGCTCGGCCTCTATCTGCCGCAAGTCGTGGCCGGGGACAGCACCGACCTGCGCATCGAATACGCCGACACTGACATCACGCGGCGCGGATCAGGCTTTTCCAGCGTCTGGTACAACAACGGTACCTATTCGAGCGGCATGCGCCACTACGGCATTCCGCTCGGGCATTCGATGGGAACCGACGCGACCGACTTCTACCTTCGCGCCGGACGTCATTTGAGTGCGGATCTTCAAGTTGGTATCGCGTTTGACCGCACAGCGCGCGGTCGGTGGCAGCCTGCACCTGAGACAAAGCACGAATTCGGGCTGGATCTCAAGTGGTCGACCTCACAAAAGGCTCAACTCCAGGCGGGATACACACTCCAGCGCGTGCGAAACCCTATCCAGATAGTCAATGTCAACCCTGTCTTCGCCGTTTCGAGCACTGCTGCGGGTCCGGCTGTCACGAGCCATTTCCTCTGGTCCAATCTCACCTTTCAGTTCTGACTACTTGCGGCTTCGGCCGTACTAAACATGGCGCCATAATTCATGCCACATTAGTGGGCTATACCGACGACAGCTCTCTATTCTGGAGGAATTGCCATGGGCTTCCTGCACAGCTCCTTCACCGGCATCCCGGCCTCCATCAGAAACCCGATGATCTGCTGCTCCGTAAAACGCTTCTTCTTCATGCCCGTCTTCTCCTCGGAAAACGGCCTTTACTAACTTCTTCCCGGCAGAGTCTAATCGGGGCAGGTCACCTTGCCTCCGCCCCTCCCGAACGAACTGCGAATATGGGGCTGACTGCCGCCTTCGAGCCAGCAGGCGTTCGAGTCCTGCGCACGCAACCCGGGCGGCACTTGATCCGCGCCCAGCGCCCGCCGCCCCAATCGGCTAGCATTGCGCCTTCTTCGAGGGAGGATCAGCTTTGGCGGCTTCCGGATACGCACGCGCGCGGCTCGCGGGCCTCGCGCTCGCGATGATCGTGGCATCGGCGGCGATCGGCGAGGCGCGCGC
>JAOUFA010000263.1 GCA_029858545.1 Betaproteobacteria bacterium | reverse complement strand
CTGCGCGCGTTCGGCCGCATCGACGTGCTGGTGAACTGCGCGGCGATCTTCGCGACCGTGAAACTGGGCCCGTTCGAGGAAATCCCGGTCGCGGAGTGGAAGCGCCTCATGGAAGTCAACATCATGGGGGTCGCGCTGTGCTGCAAGGCGGTGGCGCCGCAGATGCGCAGGCAGAAAACCGGCCGCATCATCAACCTCGCGTCGGGGGCCCCGTTGAAGGGGGTGCCTTTCTTCCTGCACTACATCGCCAGCAAGGGGGCGGTGATCGCGATGACGCGTGGCCTCGCGCGCGAACTCGGCCCGGACAACATCACGGTCAACGCCCTCGCACCCGGGTTGACGCTCTCCGAGGGCGTGCTCGGCCGCCCCGAGCACCTGCGCTCGCACCAGGACAGCATCCGCAGCCGCGCCATCCGCCGCGAGGAACAGCCCGAGGACCTGGTCGGCACGGTGAGCTTTCTCGCCAGCGACGATGCCGCGTTCATGACGGGTCAGACGCTGGTCGTCGACGGCGGCTCGGCGATGCTTTGAACGGCGTCGCCGGCGCGCGCCTCGCCGCGCCGGTACGCGCCGACCGCCCAGGCGGTCATGCGCGCCGGGTATCGATGCCTTTCGCGGGCGCGCCGGCCGCGCTGCCGCCGCGGGTCGCCCTGAGCATCTGCACAAACTGCACGACCTGGCGACCGACGGTTTCGAGCTGCGACCTGGCCTGGAGGTCGATGCACTCGCCGTGTTCGTCGAACATGCGCGTTCCGGTATTCAGCGTCGCGCCAAGCGGGGTCGGCCAGCCGCGCAGCGAATGGGCGATGGCGCGGAGCGCGGCGAGCGTTTGCCCGGCACCCTGCCATCCCGCGGCGCATGCGATCAATCCGACCGGGCGTCCGTCCAAATAGGCTCGCTCGTCGTCGCGCATGTCCTCGGAATAATCGAGCGCGTTCTTCACCAGTCCGGACAACGAGCCGTGATACGAGGGCGAGGCGATGATCAGGCCGTCGCAGCGTCGCATCAGGTCGATCAGCCGAGCGGCCTCGGGCGAGCGATCGCTGCTCTCCGGCGCATACAAAGGCATCTGCAGCGCGGGGCCCGCCACGATGATCGTCTGCGCGCCCTCGGCTTGCGCGGCGCGCAGGCTGACCTGCAGCGCCCGCTCGGTCGACGAACCCGGCCGGGTGGTGCCGCCGATTCCAACGATCAACGGTGGCGCGGAACTCATCTGCTGTGCTCAGCGAGGTTGTTGCGCATGCGCCGCAGCACGGACATGAGCGTCTCGAGGTCCTGGTTCGACACCCCGCGGGTGGCGAGGTCATGGATTTGCTTGAGTTCGGGCACCACCCGGTGGTACATGTCGCGTCCCTTTTGCGTGAGAAACACATTGATTCTTCTGCGATCCGACTTGTCGGGAACGCGTCTTACCATTTTCGACATCTCGAGCCCGCGCAGTGCCGCGAGGCAGGTGGGCGGGCGCATCCGCGCGCGATCCGCGAGTTCCCGCTGGCTGATTCCGTCCTGCTCCCACAATTCGCGGACGAACGGCCAGTGGCTGTTGTTCAATTCCGGCCACGACACCTTGCCGCGAAATATCCGATTCAGCATTCTCGCCGCATCCCAGATCAGAAAGCCGGCCGACTCCTCCTTGGGGTAATGGACCTTTCGCCGCGCAGCGGAGATCGGCCTACGCGCGCGGGAATCGCGGGTTTGTCGGGTCATTGACAGAATCGGCGGGTGTCGCTTAGGCTCACCGCCATGCGAATTTCGTTAGGTAGCTAACGAATCATACGCGTGATCAAAAGAAGATGACAAGTTCTCCGCATGCGGAGCGTGTGACGAAGGGAACGCCGTGCGTGGGAACGCGCGATGCCCGCGGGACGTGAATTCCGACGGCATCGCCGGGTGACCCGACGGATCGGACAGGGGAAGAAATGACGACAGCCTTTACCAGCGAGATCCGTGACGTCGGCGGCTGCCGCATCACGCTCAAGCGCGGCGGCGCCGGACGACCGCTGCTCTATTTGCACGGCGCAAGCGGCGCGGCGCAGATCCAGCCCTTCATGCAGGAACTCGCCCGGGAGTTCGACGTGCTGGTGCCCGAGCATCCCGGTTTCGGCGCCTCCGACGAACCCGCCTGGCTCGACAGCATCCACGACCTCGCCTACTTCTACCTGGATCTTCTCGATCAGCTGGACCTGCGCGAGGTCACGGTGATCGGCAGCTCGATCGGCGGCTGGCTCGCGCTGGAGATCGCGGTGCGCAACGCCACCCGCATGAAGGCGCTGTGCGTAATCGGCCCCTCCGGCATCCACGTCCCCGGCCTGGGAAAAGGCGACATCTTCCTGTGGTCGCCGGAGGAAAGGGTGCGTAACCTTTTTGTCGATCAGGCCATCGCCGAGCGCCTGCTCGCGCAAACGCCCACTCCCGAGGAGCAGGAGATCGCGGTGAAGAACCAGTTCACCGTGGCGCGCCTGGCGTGGGAACCGCGCCTGTTCGATCCCAACCTGCACAAATGGCTGCATCGCATCAAATTACCGACGCAGATCGTCTGGGGTGACAGCGACCGGATCCTGCCGGCGGGCTATGCCGCGGAGTACCGCAAGCTGATCCCGCAGGCACGCGTCGACATCATCGCGCAATGCGGCCATCTGCCGCAGACCGAGAAGCCGCAGGAGTTCCTGCGCCTGTTCCGCGACTTCGTCGCCCAAGCCTGAGCAGCCGAAGTCCGAGAGCCCGGAGACCCGCATGAACGTTCTGCTGTTCCATCTGATGCCCTACGCCGACCTCGACCTGAACGAGGCGAAGAATTACCAGACCGTCTGGGCGACGCTGCCCAACCGGCTCTACGATCCAAAAAAGGGCCACGCGCTCTACAACCGCTATCTCGACGAGCTCGAATACGGCGAGCAGCTCGGTTTCGACGGACTGTGCGTGAACGAGCACCACCAGACCGCGTATGGCATGATGCCCTCGCCCATCGTCACCGCCGCGGCGCTCGCGCGGCGCACCAGCAAGGCGAGAATCGCGATCCTCGGCAGCGCGCTGCCGCTGCGCACGCACCCGCTGACCGTCGCCGAAGAGCATGCGATGATCGACAACATCACCGGCGGGCGATTGATCTCGGGTTTCGTGCGCGGCATCGGGGCCGAATACCACATCTTCGGCGTCAACCCGACCTTCTCGCTCGAGCGCTTCCAGCAGGCGCACGACCTGATCGTGCGCGCGTGGACCGAGCCCGGCCCGTTCGAATACCACAGCAAGCACTACCACTTCGAGTACGTCAATCTCTGGCCGCGGCCGTACCAGCAGCCGCACCCGCCGGTGTGGATTCCGTCGCAGGGCAGCCGCGAGACGATCGAATTCGCCGCGCACCCCGCGCACAAGTACACCTATCTTCAGACCTTCAGCCCGATCAAGGCGGTGGCGAGGTATCTGCAGATGTACAAGGACGTGGCGCAGGGCTTCGGCTACGCGCCCAGTCCCCGGCAGCTTGGCTGGGCGGTGCCGGTCTACGTCGGCGATACCGACCAGTCGGCGTTCGACGAGGCAAAGGTGCATTTCGAGGTATTCCGCAATACCTACCTCAAGATGCCTTTCGAGATGCTCCTGCCGCCGGGCTACACCTCGCGCGAATCGATGAAGGGCATGGCCGCGGCCAAGGCGCAGCTCACCAGCTATCTCGACACCAAGAGCGCGATGGACATGGGCATGTTCATCTGCGGCAGCGCGAAAACCGTCCTCGAACAGCTGAAGGGCCACGCGCGCGAGGTCGGCTTCGGCAACCTGCTCACCATGCTGCAGTTCGGCACCCTGCCTGCCGATCTCACGCGCCGCAACATGGAGCGGTTCGCGCACGACGTGATGCCGGAGCTCAAGAAGGCGTCACGCGCGATGCACGGAGACATTTCGATCGCCTAGGGACAGACCACGGCTTGGTGCCGTGTCGCTGCCCCCGCGCAGGTCAGGATCCGCAAACCGCGGGCTGTTCCCGGTTTCGCCGGTGTTGGTGCTCAGGTCAGCTCGACCGTCATCGGGTTGTACGAGTACAGCCACTTGTTCCGCTCCGCGCCTTCGTCCCTGCGCGCGAACGCCTGCCGGATCTCCTCCTTGGAGCGCAGGTGGAAGAGCTTGCGGTTCTGCGTCGACTGCTCGACGATGCGCGCGGTGCGATCGACGCGGTTGCGCTGGTAGAGGTCGAGCGCCTCGTGCACTGCATCGGTGCGGCCCAGCGCCCGCGCGAGCACGGCGCCATCCTCGATCGCCATCGCCGCACCCTGCGCGAGGTAGGGCAGCGTCGCGTGCGCGGCATCGCCCAGGATCGTCACGCGTCGCGTGCTCCAGTTGCGCCGCGGTGCCCGGTTGTGCAACGACCAGCGGTAGCACTGGTCGCGGTCCGCTGCATCGATCACCGTCTGGATCGTGGGATGCCAGCCGGCATAGTCGGCCTTCAGCTGATCCCAGGGAAATTTGACGGTCCACGATTCCTCGGACACTTCCTCGGTCTCGACCAGTCCGACGAAATTCAGGATCGCTCCGCCGCGCACGTAGTAGCACACGACGTGTCCGCCGGGTCCCATGAACACGTTCATCACCTGATCGAGGAAATCGCGCGGCAGCCTCTCGACCGGCACCGTCACGCGCCAGGCGGCATCGCCCGTATAGGTCGCCCGGGTCTCGCCGAGGATCTGCCGGCCAATGACCGACTTGAGGCCGTCCGCGCCGATCAGAATATCGCCCTGCGCCGCCGATCCGTCCGCGAAGCGCAACGTAACGCCATCGGCATCCTCGGAGAAACCGACCGCCTTGCGGTTCAGGTGCACCACCTGCGGCTTGAACTCGCGCGCCCGGGCGGCGAGCAGTTCATGCAGATCGGCGCGATGCAGTTGCACATAGGGCGCGCCGTGCTGCTGCTCGTGCTCTTCGGACAGGGAAAACTGCTGGATGACCTCGCCCGTGTCGTGCAGACGAAATACATAGGCCGCGGGCCGTACTCCGACGCGTTCGATCTCCCCGCCAATCCCGAGGTGGCGCAGTACGTGCATCGCGTTGGCGCTGATCTGGATCCCGGCGCCCACCTCGCCCAGCGCGGGAGCCTGTTCGTAGATTTCGACATCGTGTCCGGCCTTCATCAGGCATGAGGCGGCGGCGAGGCCGCCGAGTCCGGCGCCTGCGATCAGTATTTTGCGAGGGGTCATTGCTCTGGATCGGGTTTCGAAAGGGCGCGACGATAGCATGCGCGAGGCCCCCTGCGCCCCGGCAGAATCGCTCTACCTTTCCAGGCACCGACCTGTTTCGCACGAAAATGCCGCCACGGGAGGGTCAAACGCCTCGCAACTCTATCTGGCGACGGGTCACCAGCATGCCGAACTCGGTCGCCGCCCGGAAGTCGATGTTCAGCGCCGTCTCGTCGCGCGCCTCCGGCAACTCGAACTGAGTGTCGCGCA
>JAOUFA010000262.1 GCA_029858545.1 Betaproteobacteria bacterium | reverse complement strand
GCGCTGGTGGTCGGCAGCACGACGCAGGATCTGACTGCGGGTGGCGATCCGGCGGACGCGTCCTCGATCGTGGTCGGCGCCGGAGCCGGCGCCGCCGCGCGCGTATTCAGGGCGGGCGAGATCGTCGGCGGCGAACTGGGCGGTCTGCTCGCATTTCGCGACGAGGCGCTCTCCGAAGCGCAGAACTCGATCGGTCGCCTGGCGCTCGCCGTCGCCGGCGATGTCAATGCGCAGCACCGTCTGGGGCAGGATCTGAACGGCGCACCCGGGCAGGATCTGTTCGCCGTCGGTACGCCGCGCGTCGGTGCCGCCTCCACCAATACCGGATCCGCGAACCTTTCGGCGGCGGTGGTCGATACCAGCGCGCTCGCCGCGAGCGATTACAACGTTCTCTACGACGGCGCGGATTTCATCGTCACGCGTCTTTCGGACAACACGCAGAACACCTACGCGAGCCTGCCGCAGACCTTCGACGGCATCACCGTTTCGCAAAGCGGCACGCCCGCGGCGGGAGACAGTTTCCTCGTGCAGGCGACGCGTGGCGCGGCGACTTCGATCGCGGTGACGCTTGCCAACGCGAACCAGATCGCCGCGGCGCTGCCGGTGCGCGTGGAGGTCGCGACGGCCAACATGGGCGATGCGGGGGCGAGCGGACTGGTCGTGCAATCGCTCGATCCGAACCTGCTCGCGCCGGTGACGATCACCTTCACCGGCGCGGCGAGTTTCGACGTGAGCGGCGCGGGTACCGGAAGTCCGGGCGGCCTGGCGTATGTGCCGGGCGCGGCGATCGCGTTCAACGGCTGGTCGCTCGCGATCCAGGGAACGCCCAGGGCGGGGGACCGCTTCACGGTCACTCCGAATGCGGGCGGCGTCGGCGACAACGGCAACGCGCTGAGGCTTGGCGGACTCGCCACCGCGACGCGCGTGCAGGGCGCTTCCTACACGAACGGATACGCGCAGCTCGTCTCCGGAATCGGCGCGCGCGAGCGCGCGGTCGATCTGACCAGCCGCGCGCAAGACCTGATGCTCGAGCAGGCGAACCAGTCGCTTGCGTCGGTATCGGGGGTCAACCTCGACGAGGAAGCCGCCAACCTGCTGCGTTACCAGCAGGCCTATCAGGCATCGAGCAAGGTGATCACCGTGGCGAACTCGCTGTTCGACGAGATCCTCACCCTCTTCCGCTGAGAAAGGCACTTCATGACTCTGCGCGTCAGCACCTCCCAGGCATACGATGCCGGCATCGCCGCGATCCAGCGGCAACAGGTCGATATGCTCAGGACGCAACAGCAGATTGCCACCGGCTCGCGGCTGGTGACGCCCTCCGACGATCCGCTCGCCTCGGCGCGCGCGCTCGAGATCGCGAGCGGCAAGGCACGCAACGACCAGTATGTCGCCAACCAGACCGCGGCGGTCAACAACCTGTCGTACACGGAGGCCACGCTGTCCGACCTCACGCAGGTGATGCAGGATATCCGCGCGCTGGTGATCCAGGCCGGTGACGGTGCGTACGGCGACGGCGAGCGTGCGAGCATTGCCGCCGAACTGCGCACGCGACGCGATCACCTGCTGTCGCTCGCCAATACGCAGGACGCCGACGGTCGCTACCTGTTCGCCGGCTATCAGGAGACCGTGCCGCCTTTTTCGCAGTCCGCCGCCGGGGTGGTGTTTCAGGGCGACACCGGACGCCGCGCATTGCAGGTCGCCGATTCGCGCAGCCTCGCGGTGACGGTGAACGGCGCGGACGTCTTCGAGCGCGTCGCCACCGGCAACGGCGTATTCGCCACCTCCGCCTTTGCGGGCAACCTGGGCGACGCAATCGTGGATGTCGGCCAGGTGTCGAACGCGGCGGCGCTAGACGGCCACCGCTACGACCTCGTGTTTCGTGTGAGCGCCGGCGTCACGACCTACGATGTGGTCGATGTGACCGCGGCGAGCACCGTATCGGCGGGCAACGCCTACCAGAGCGGCGCCGCGATCGGCGCGGCAGGCATGCAGGCCGCGGTGCGCGGCGCGCCGGCCGACGGCGATCGATTCAGTCTCACCCCGAGCACCCGGCGCAGCGTGTTCGGCACGCTCGACGACTTCATTGCGCAACTCAATGCGCCGGTCGGCAGCAGCGCGGCGCGCGCCCAGCTGACAATGGGCATCGCCACCGCGCTGACCGGCCTCGATCGCGCCTTCGAGCAGGTGATGCTCGCGCGCACCGAAACCGGCGCGGCTCTGAAGGAACTCGACCAACTGGGCGCGAGCGCGGCGAACATCGATCTGGCCCTGCAGGGCGAACTCTCGGGACTGCGCGATCTCGATTACGCGCGCGCGATAAGCGACCTGACGCGCCAGCAGACTTCGCTCGACGCCGCGCAGAAGACTTTCGTGCGCGTGATGGGGCGCAGCCTGTTTGATGCACTCTGACCATACATAGGATGGAACCATGACCAGCACCGCGACACTCGACAGCGAAGCAGAACGAATCGTCAAGGACATCGGCATTCCGCCCTGCCCGACGATCCTCACCAACCTGGTGCGCGAGATGCGCCATGACGAGCCTGATTTCCGCCGCGTCGGCGAGCTGATCAGCGGCGACGTGGGGCTCTCGGCGAGCCTGCTGAAAACGGTGAATTCCCCGTTCTACGGGTTGCGTACCAAGGCAACCACCATCCAGCAGGCGCTCGCGCTGCTCGGGCTCGAGAAAGTCGCGAATCTGGTCACCGGACTGCTGCTCAGGCAGGCTTTCCCGCATTCCAACAGCGCGGCGATGGAGGGGTTCTGGGACAGTTCGAGCCGCGTCGCGGCGTTGAGCGCGGAATTTGCCGGGAAGCTCGGCGGTGTCGATACCGATGTCGCATACACCTTTGGACTGTTCCGCGACTGCGGCATGCCGGTGCTCGCCGCGCACTTCAAGGATTACGACGCCATCCTGACCGGCAAGGCGCTCGGACCGGGCGACATCGTCACCGCGATCGAGGCAGAGCGTTATGGCGTCACCCATGCAGGCATCGGCTATTCGCTCGCGAGCAGCTGGTTTCTCGCCGATTCGCTGTGCGAGGCGGTGCAGAATCATCACGAGTATGGTCTGTGGCCGCGACGCGGGACCGGCGCATCCGTTTCGGTCGGGGCGAATGCCGGCAGCGGGCCGCTCGGGGCGATCGCGCTCGCCGCGGAACATATCTCCGTGCGCCGTCAGGGCGGCAAGGCGGCGCGCGAATGGGTGCACGGCGGTGCCGCGGTGCTCAACGCGCTGGGTCTGTCGCTATCAAGGTTCGAGGAAATCGTCGCCTCGATCGAGCAAGGCAAGTCGCGCTGAGGCGTGGCGAGGCGCCGCCCGATGAGCCAATCCGGCAATCGCGTGCTGATCGTCGACGACGACGGCATGGTGCGCAAGCTGATCCGTCGCGCGCTCGAGCACCGTGGCATCGAGGTCGAGGAGGCGCCGGGAGGGCTCGAGGCGCTCGAGTCGGTGAAGCGGCACACGCCCGATCTGGTGCTGCTCGACGCGATGATGCCCGAACTGGACGGCTTCGAAGTCTGTCGCAGGATGCGCGAGATCCCGGCGGCCGCGCAGTTGCCGGTGCTGATGCTCACTTCGCTCGATGACGAGGCCTCGGTGGCGCATGCCTACGAATCGGGAGCGAGCGACTTCTTCATCAAGTCCGCGCGCATGACGCTGCTCACCGAGCGCGTCCGATACATCCTGCGCGCGAGCCGTACCCAGACCGAATTGCTGAAGAGCCGCGGCAAGCTCGCGCAGGCGCAGCGCATCGCGCGGCTGGGAAGCTGGGAGTGGAACCTGCCGGGGCAATCGGTATTCTGTTCGGAAGAGTGCCTGCGCATTCTCGGCCTTGCCGGGCAGGTACCGGTGGTGCACGAGTCGCAGTTCGCCGAGCGACTGGCCGGCATCGACGCCGCCGAGCTGGTAGGGAAGGCGCTTGCCGCCTTCGAAGCGGGGGCGTTTCGCGGCGAATATGCCCAGCAGTCCGAGGGCGCTGCGTTGCGCTATCTGCAAATCGAGGCCGAAGCCGAGCGTAGCGATGGTCGCGTGATCGCGATTCACGGTACGGTTCAGGATGTCACCGAACGACGGCTGGCCGAAGAGCGGATGCGCCAACTGGCGAATTACGACAGTCTCACGGGGCTCGCCAACCGCAACCTGTTTCGCGAGCGTTTCGCCGCGGCGCTCGCCGAGGCGGAGCGCACCGGCCGCGCGGTCGCGGTGCTGTTCATCGACCTCGATCGCTTCAAGACGGTGAATGACTCGCTCGGGCACGAAACCGGCGACCTGCTGCTGCGCGAGGTGGCGACCCGCATCAGCACCTGTCTGCGCGGCGGCGATGCGCTCACGCGCGGCGCGCCCGGCGAGGAGGCCACGCAGGCCACCTCGCAGGTCGCGCGCCTGGGCGGCGACGAATTCACCGTGCTGCTCGCGCGCATGCGGCACAAGGACGACGCGCATACGGTCGCCGAGCGCATTCTTGCGGCGCTTCGCACGCCGTTCACGCTGCGCGGCCACGAGTTCTGGGTGAGCGCGA
The DNA here is from genome assembly GCA_029858545.1 of Betaproteobacteria bacterium. Classification (GTDB taxonomy): domain Bacteria; phylum Pseudomonadota; class Gammaproteobacteria; order Burkholderiales; family SG8-39; genus JAOUFA01. The sequence goes on along the minus strand of JAOUFA010000262.1, from coordinate 947 downwards.
GCATCGGCATGGCGGTGTATCCCGACGACGGGCGCAACATCGAGACCCTGCTGATGCGCGCCGACGCGGCGATGTACCAGGTCAAGGCGCAGGGCCGCGACGGCCATCTTGCGTACGCGCCGTCGATCGATTCGCATGCGCTCGAGCGCTTCCGTCTCGAGGCCGATTTGCGCAAGGCCATCGAACGCGACGAATTGCGGCTCTACTACCAGCCCATCGTCGATACCGCCCGCGGCAGAATCGTCGGCGCCGAGGCGCTGATGCGCTGGCAACGCGGCGAGCGCATGGTGTCGCCGGTGGAATTCATTCCGCTCGCCGAGGAAAGCGGTCTGATCGTGCCGATGGGAGAATGGGCGCTGCGCACCGCCTGCCGGCAGGCGAACGAGTGGAACCGGTCGTCCGGCGAGTCGCTGTACGTGGCGGTGAACATCTCGGCGCGCCAGTTCCGGCAGCGCGATCTGGGCGATTCCGTGCGCGCCGCGCTGGAGGCGGTGCGACTCGCCCCGCACTGTCTGCAACTCGAGATCACCGAGAGCGTCGTGATGGAGTCGGTGGACCGCACGCTGCGCACGCTGAACAGCGTGCGCGAACTGGGAGTGCGGTTCGCGATCGACGACTTCGGCACCGGTTACTCGTCGCTGGCGTATCTCAAGCGCCTGCCGATCGATACGCTCAAGATCGACCGATCGTTCGTGAAGGACATCGCGGTCGACCCCGACGACGAGGCGATCGTCTCGGCGATCGCCGGTCTGGCGCGCAGCCTCAATCTGGGCGTGGTGGCCGAGGGCGTCGAAACCGACGCGCAAATGACCTTTCTTGCCGGTCTCGGGCCGCCGCTGATGCAGGGCTACCTGTTTTCCCCGCCGCAGCCGGCGCCGAAGTTCGGGCAATTGCTCGCCGAGGTGAACGGGGCGGGCGGGCGCGCGTCGTGGTGCATCGGCGAACGC
>JAOUFA010000010.1 GCA_029858545.1 Betaproteobacteria bacterium | reverse complement strand
TGCGCCATCAGTTCCATTTCCTTGACGCGCTTGATTGACTGCTTGACCGTCTTGAAATTGGTGAGCATGCCGCCCAGCCAACGATGATCAACGAAGGGCATCGCGCAACGCTGCGCCTCTTCGCGCACGATTTCGCGCGCCTGACGCTTGGTGCCGACGTAAAGCAATGTGCCTCGATTGGAAGCCAAGCGGCGGATGAATTTGAGGGCTTCCTGATAGGCGTCCAGGGTCTTCTCAAGATTGATGATGTGGATCTTGTTGCGATGGCCGAATATGTACGGCGCCATCTTCGGATTCCAGTAACGGGTTTGATGGCCGAAATGCACCCCCGCCTCCAGCATTTGACGCATGGTCGTTGACATGACTTACTCCAGTTAGGGTTATGACTGCCGCACGGCCGAACCGACAATCGCGCCACCTTGCAGGCATATGCCTGCGCGGCGCGACACCCTAAACGGCTGCACGGGAAATTTGGTTTGGCCACGCACTTTGCCCACAGCAGGCAGCGAATGAGCCCCAAACCAGCCGAAAATTCTAGCATAATCAGCCACCAAGGCTCAACTCGAAAGAATTCATTTGAGGACTTGCGGCCCGCGCTGCTCGACCGGGTGCCAATTTCGTTGCACGGTCCCACTCCTTCTCCTATCCTCCCCCGTTTTTCCTCATTTTCCATGGCTGTCATCCCCAAAACACCTGCTGAAATCGAATCGATGCGAGTCGCCTGCCGTCTCGCTGGAGAAGTGCTCGATTTCATTACCCCCTATCTGCGCCCCGGGGTCACCACCGGAAAGCTCAACGACCTCTGCCACGATTACATGGTCAACGTACAGGGCTGCGTGCCCGCGCCCCTTGACTACGCCCCCCCGGGTTACAAGCCCTATCCGAAGTCCATTTGTGCTTCGGTCAATCACCAGGTATGCCACGGCGTCCCGGGCGAGCGAGCACTGAAGTCCGGCGATATCGTGAATCTCGACATTACCGTGATCAAGGATGGCTTCCACGGCGATTCCAGTCGAATGTTCTATGTCGGCGAGCCCGGCATCCAGGCTCGCCGACTGGTCGAGGCGACCTACGAATGCATGTGGCGCGGCATTCGCCAGGTGCGGGCCGGGGCGAGGCTGGGGGATGTGGGCGCGGCAATCCAGCAACATGCTGAGCAACAGGGATTCTCCGTGGTACGCGAATTTTGCGGCCACGGCATTGGCCGCAAATTCCACGAGGAACCCCAGGTGTTGCACTACGGGCGGGCGGGCACCGGGCTCACCCTCGAAGCCGGCATGATCTTTACCATCGAACCGATGATCAATGCAGGCAAGGCCGCGATCCGCGAGCTTGCCGATGGTTGGACCATCGTGACCAAGGACCATAGTCTCTCAGCCCAGTGGGAACACACCGTTCTGGTGACCCAGGGGGGGTACGAGGTGCTCACGCAGTCCGCGGGAAGTCCGCCTCCTCCCAGCTTCTAGCGCCACATCCATGTCTATCGCTGCGCCCGATCTGGCGGAATCCCCGGCGCGCGAGCGGGCAGTGTTGCGGGCCGAGCGCGCGGCGCTGTTCAGCAACTACGCGCATTCCCCGCGCCCGCGCGCATTCTTGCGCGCCCACACCAAGCTGGTCGACCGGATCCTGCGCGCGTTGTGGCGCGACGCGCGCATGCCCAAATCCGCCGCGCTGGCCGCGACGGGAGGCTACGGCAGAGAGCAGTTGTTTCCGCACTCCGACACCGACATTTTGTTGCTGTTGGCTGATGAACCTTCCGACTCGGAGCGTGAACGCCTGGAGAGCCTGATCAGTCTGCTTTGGGATGTCGGCCTTGAACCCGGCCACGGCGTAAGAACCATTGCCACCTGTCTCGAGGAAGCACACGCGGATATCACGGTCCGCACGACGTTGCTCGAGGCGCGCTTCCTGACCGGCAACCGCGGATTGTTTCGGCAATTTCGTGCCGCTTTCGATGACGCCCTCGATCCCATCGCCTTCCTCAAGGCGAAATCGCTCGAACAGGAGCAGCGCCATGCCAAGCATCAGGACACCCCTTATGCCCTGGAGCCGAATCTCAAGGAGGCTCCCGGCGGTTTGCGCGATCTGCATGTGATCGACTGGATCGCACGTGCGAGCAAGATCGGTGCCAAGTGGAGCGACCTGGCGCGTTCGGGGCTGATACTGCGCCGCGAAGCGGTGCATCTCACGCGCCACGAAAGCTATTTGCAGGACTTGCGTATCAGACTTCACCTGCTCGCCGGACGCCGCGAGGATCGGATTGCATTCGATTACCAGGCACCGCTTGCCGCGCAACTCGAGGTCTGCGAACGAGGCACCCGGCGCGCGAGCGAAGTGATGATGCAGCAGTACTACCGGACCGCCAAGGCCGTCATGCAACTGAACACGATCGTACTGCAGAATCTGCAAGGCGCGCTCGTTCCGCGCTCTGACGCCACACCTCGCGAGATCAACGAGCGTTTCAGGATGCGCGGGGAACTGCTCGAGGCGGTGAGCGAGGATCTGTTCGAACGCGAACCGAGGGCGATTCTGGAGAGTTTCCTTCTCATGCAGCAACATCACGCGTTGCGTGGCATGACGGCGCCCACATTGCGCGCCCTTTGGCGCGCGCGACAGCGACTCGACGTGCGCCTTCGCCGCGATCCCGTCGCGCAGCTGCTGTTCCTTCAGATCCTGCAACAGTCGCGCGGTATCGTGCACGAATTCCGGCGTATGAATCAATACGGCATTCTGGGGCGTTATTTACCTGAGTTCGGTCGCATCGTCGGCCAGATGCAGCATGATCTCTTCCATGTCTACACCGTTGACCAGCACATTCTCATGGTGCTGCGCAACCTGCGACGCTTCTCGATGCCGGAAATGTCACATGAATTTCCACTGTGCAGTCAGTTGATGGCGGGCTTCGAGCGCCACTGGCTGCTCTACGCCGCCGCCCTCTACCACGACATCGCCAAGGGGCGCGGGGGTGACCATTCGGAGTTGGGTGCGCGCGAAGCGCGCGCCTTCGGCGTTCGGCACGGACTCGATCATGAAGACACCGAGCTGGTCGTCTTTCTCGTGGAGAATCACCTTACGATGTCCAATGTCGCGCAAAGGCAGGACGTCCATGACCTGGAAGTGGTCCAGACGTTCGCCGCGAAGGTTGGCGACGAGCGACGCCTGATCGCACTCTACCTGCTGACGGTGGCCGACGTTCGCGGCACCAGTCCCAAGGTCTGGAATGGCTGGAAAGCCAAGCTGCTGGAGGATGTATTCCGCGTCACGCGCCGCGCGCTGACGGGAGACACGCTCCGCGTCGACACGGCTCTGGCGGAAAAGCAGGCCGAGGCAACGCGCTTGCTGAGACTATATGCGCTCTCCGACGAAGTGAAGGACCGATTCTGGTCGCGACTCGACACCTCCTACTTTCTGCGCCACGAACCTCAGGAAATCGCCTGGCAGACCCGCTATCTGCACCATCGCAGCGACTCCGTGAAGACGATCGTCAAAGCGCGACTCGCACCCCACGACGAGGGGCTGCAGGTCATGATTTACACCCCCGATCAGGAGGCGCTGTTCGCCCGCATCTGCGGATATTTCTCGCGCACCAATTTCAATATCGTCGAGGCCAAAATTCATACCACCCGCCATGGCTATGCGCTCGACACTTTCATCGTGATGGGCGCGCTCGAGGGAATGCACCATCGGGATCTGATCGGTCTGATCGAGCAGGATCTCGCGCAAGAAATCGAGAGCGGCTCGCCGCTCGGGCCTTCACGAACCGGCAGAATGTCACGCCGCGCCCGACATTTTCCTATTTCCCCCTCGGTCGATATCCGTCCCGACGAGCGTGGCGCCTATCAAGTCCTGACGATCGTGGCGAACGATCGACCAGGACTGTTGTACGACATGGCGCGAGTGCTCGCGCGTCACCGGGTAAGCCTGCACAGTGCAAAGATCAATACCCTGGGAGATCGTGCCGAAGACGTATTTCTGATCGCGGGCGCAGAACTGGCCGACGCGAAAACCACACTGAAATTGGAGCAGGAACTGCTTGCCGGGCTACAGAACCCCGGGGATCAGTCCTCGGGCGGCGCCTCGCAGTCGGCGAACAGCGTTTCGATATAGCCAAACCTGGAGAAATCCCTGATTCGCATCGGATAGAGTATGCCATCGAGATGGTCGCACTCGTGCTGCACCACGCGTGCGTGGAAACCTTCTGCCGTGCGCTCGATCGACCTACCCTGCTCGTCGAAACCCGCGTAGCGAATGCGGCGAAACCTCGGTACCGACCCGCGCAGACCCGGCACCGAGAGGCAGCCTTCCCAGCCCTCTTCCAGTTCTTCCGAAAGCGGCGTGAGGATCGGATTGACGAGCACCGTATCGGGTACTTCCTCCACCTGCGGGTAACGCGGATTGCCATGCACTCCGAAGATCACGACGCGCAGCGACACGCCTATTTGCGGCGCGGCGAGTCCCGCACCGTTCAGGTGCGCCATCGTATCGCGCATGTCGACGAGCAGCGCCGCGAGTTCGGGGGTCGCGAATCGCAGGACTTTCTCGGCCTTGGCGAGTAGACGGGGGTCACCCATCTTGAGCACTTCGCGGATCACGATTCGACGAGCGCTTCGATGATTCTCCGGACCCGACGCATTGCCTCGTCGAGGACCGCCTCGATACGCTCGAGCGGTACCGCCTGAGTACTTTCGGCACGCCCCGCCGCGTAGTTCGCCACGACCGAAATCGCCGCGTATTGCAGTCCCACCTCGCGCGCCAGTGCCGCCTCGGGCATGCCGGTCATGCCGACGACCTCCGCACCGTCGCGTTCCAGCCGGTTGATCTCGGCTGCGCTCTCCAGGCGCGGGCCCTGCGTGGCGGCATACACGCCGCCATCGAGAAGTGCTTCGCCGCAATCGCGCGCCGCCCGCAGAATTCGATCGCGCAGCGCATCCGAATAGGGCCGGGTAAAGTCGATATGCGTCACCGGCGTATCGCCGCCGTCAAAGAAAGTTGAGCGACGGCCCCAGGTATAGTCAATGATTTGCTCGGGAACCAGCAGTGTGCCGGGACCGAGGTCGTGGCGAATACCGCCGACCGATGCCACCGATACGACGGCTTCCACCCCGGCGTCCTTCAGCGCCCAGATATTCGCCTGGTAATTCACCTGGTGCGGCGGGATGGTATGACCATAGCCGTGACGCGCCAGGAACACAATTTCGCTTCCGCGCAATTTGCCGTAGGTGAGCGGCCCCGAGGGCTCTCCGTACGGCGTGCGCACCACCTTGCGTTGCGTGGCTTCGAGGTCCGAAAGTTGGGACAAGCCGCTTCCACCGATGATCGCCAGCAATTCAAGTCCCCTTTATCGCCCGGATCTCCGGCAGGTTGCGCCAGTAGCCCTTCGCATCCATCCCACAGCCAAAGACAAAACGGTCCGGTATGTGCAGCCCGACAAAATCGGCCTTGATGGGCTTTTCACGCTCGAGGATCTTCTCGACCAGCACTGCGTTATAGACCTCGTTCGCTCCCCGCGCGAGCAATTGCTGGCGTACCGCGGATAGCGTCTCGCCGCCATCCAGTATGTCGTCCACCACCAGAATGGTCCTGCCGCGCACCGCATCACTCGGCGAGACCCGCCATTCGATTCCTCCGCCCTGGGTTGCCGTGCCATAGCGCGAGGCATGAATATAGTCGAAGTCGAGCGGAAAACGCAGCCGCGGCAACAGCTGTCCGGCAAATACCACTGCCCCACCCATTACCACGAGAACCATCGGATAGCTTTCAGACAGTCTTGCATTGATTTCCGCGGCTACGCGCTCGATCGCTGCTAGCACCTCGCCGGCACTCGCGACCGGGTCCGATTGCTCGAGAAACGCCCAGGCCTGTGTGAGGTCCGGCATGGCTCCGTCTGCGTCAATAGGTGAAGGTCACGACGCCGTCGGCCATCGCCTGCGATATGACATAGGCGCCGCCCACGGTCTCTTCGATCTCGGGAATGAAATCCTCACCCCACAGGTCGATGGTCGGTGCGCAGACCTTGAACTTGACTCCCGCCTCGTAGGCGTCCTTGATGTAGTCATAGACAGTTCTCGGGGAATCTTCCTTGACGCGCAGATTCTCGGCAACGCCCCGCACCGCGAGCTCGCCCGCGCGACCGGTGAGAATGACCTCAACCTCGTGTTCCATTGCCGCCGCGACGGTCGCCTGAAAAAACGGCGCACCGAGCTCGGAGCCGTTCTTCGGATCGGTGTTGACCATCACAATCATCAACCTCTTTGCCATCAGGCGACTCCGGCCATGAATTCACCCAGTCTTTCACGCAGTCGGGGACGGGACCAGTATAGCCGAGGCACCGGGCTCATCCGGATGTCTCACGCAGGCGACGCAAATAGGCGCCAAATTGCGCGCCGACCTCCGAATGGCGCAAACCAAACTCGACACTCGCCTCCAGGAAGCCCAGTTTCGAGCCGCAGTCGTAGCGCCTGCCCGACAGTCGCTCGGCCAACACCCGCTCGCGTGCCAGCAGAGCGGCGATCGCGTCAGTCAGCTGGATCTCTCCGCCACGACCGGGTTTGACTGCGGCGAGCATTTCGAAGATCGCCGGCGTCAGGATATACCGCCCCACGACCGCCAGGGTCGAGGGCGCATCCTTGGGAGCGGGCTTCTCGACGATTTCCAGTACCCGCGTGCTCACTGCCTCAGGCTGCTCGACTTTGACGATGCCATAGTTGGAAGTCTGCTCGCGCGGGACCTCTTCGACCCCGAGCAACGTGCTGTTCTCGGCGTTGAATCTGCGCGCCATCTGCGCCATCACAGGAGTCTCGGCATGGATGATGTCGTCGGCGAGCAAGACCGCGAAAGGCTCATCGTCGATCGCCGGCTGCGCGCACAGCACCGCGTGACCGAGTCCCAGAGGTTCCGGCTGGCGGATATAGATGCAGCGGCAGCCTGCCGGCAAGACCGATCGCACGAGATCGAGCAGAGCCTGTTTGCCTTTCGCCTCCAGTTCGGCTTCCAATTCATAGGCCTTGTCGAAATGGTCCTCGATCGAACGCTTGTTGCGCCCGGTAATGAAGATCATGTCGGTAATTCCCGCCGCCGCGGCCTCCTCGACCGCGTACTGGATGATCGGCTTGTCGACGATGGTCAGCATTTCCTTGGGACTCGCCTTGGTAGCCGGCAGGAAACGACTGCCGAGCCCGGCCACCGGGAAGACCGCCTTTCTGAGCTTCTTTGCCATTCTTAGAGATCCTCAATCAAATGCCGAAACGCCTGTTCATCGAGTACCGGTACGCCCAATTCGCGTGCCTTGTCGAGCTTGCTGCCCGGGTCGGCACCCGCGACCACATAGCCGGTCTTCTTCGACACCGACCCCGACACCGTGTGCCCCTTTGCCTCGATCAGGCGCCGAGCTTCCTCGCGCGTCAAACCGCTCAGCGTTCCCGTCAACACAAAACTCTTGGCGTCCGTGCGCCGCGATTGGGTCTGCGCGACTTCGCCTTCTTGCCACGCCACACCGCGCTCGCGCAGCGTCGCGATCACCTTGCGATTATGGGGCTCGGCGAAGAATTCACGTATCGACGACGCCGCCACCGGACCCACGTCGGGAATCGCTTCGAGTTCATCGGGTGTCGCCTCACCGAGACGCGCCAATGAACCGAAATGCCGCGCCAGAGCGCGCGCCGTACTCTCGCCGACATTGCGAATACCGAGGGCAAATATAAAGCGCTCGAGCGTTGCGTGCTTGGATTTATCGAGGGCCGAGACGAGGTTCGCCGCCGATTTCTCCGCCATGCGCTCAAGCCCGGCGAGTTTGTCCGCGGTGAGCGCATACAGATCGGCGGGCGTCTTGACGAGTCCCGTATCGACGAGCTGATCGACCAGCTTGTCTCCCAAACCTTCGATATCCATCGCGCGTCGCCCGGCGAAGTGCAGCAAAGCCTGTTTTGCTTGTGCCGGGCAATACAGGCCGCCCGAACAGCGCGCCACTACTTCGCCCGCGGTCCTGGTGACCACCGAGCCGCACACCGGACATTGCGACGGCATGCGAAATACCCTCGATTGCTTCGGACGCTGCGCAAGGCGCACCGCAACGACTTCCGGGATTACGTCGCCGGCGCGGCGCACCACCACGGTATCGCCCACGCGAACGTCCTTGCGCCGCAACTCTTCTTCATTGTGCAACGTCGCATTGGTGACCGTGACCCCGCCGACAAAGACAGGCTTCAGGCGCGCAACCGGTGTCAGCGCTCCGGTGCGTCCGACCTGTACGTCGATTCCCAGCACTTCGGTCACCTGCTCTTCTGCGGGATATTTGTGCGCGAGCGCGAACCGTGGCGCGCGCGAGACGAATCCCAACTCGCGCTGCCAATCCAGGCGATTCACCTTGTACACCACTCCGTCGATGGCGTAAGGCAGGAGTTCGCGCTTTCGCCCGATATTCGTGAAGTAACGAAGCAGCCCCTCGACCCCCTGCGCCGTGCCGCGCTCCTCGCATACCGGGAAACCCATCTCGGTCAGGTGATCGAGCAGTTCTGAGTGCGTCCGCCAGGAGCCATGCGCGACGCCCACGCCGTAGGCATAGAAGCGCAAAGGGCGTTGCGCGGTAACGCGCGAATCGAGCTGCCGCAGGCTTCCTGCTGCCGCATTGCGCGGGTTGGCGAACTCCCTCTCGCCGGCGCGCCTTTGCCTTTCGTTCAAGGCGTCGAAATCACGATGCAGCATCAGCACTTCACCACGCACCTCCAACTCGTGCGTATCCCCCGTCCCCGCAAGACGCAGCGGGATCGAGCGCACCGTGCGCAGGTTGAGCGTCACATCCTCGCCCTTCGAACCGTCTCCGCGGGTCGCACCCTGCACGAAGACGCCGTCGCGGTAGGCGAGGCTGACCGCCAGGCCGTCGAACTTCGGCTCGACGGCATACTCGACCTCGTCCTGCTCAAGTGCCTCGCGAACACGCCGGTCGAAGGCGCGCAGTTCGTCTTCGCTGAATGCGTTATTAAGCGAGAGCATCGGGCTGCGGTGCAGCACTTCGGCGAAGTCTGCAAGCGGCGGCGCTCCCACGCGTCGCGTCGGCGAGTCCACCCCTGCCAATTCCGGATGCTCGGCTTCGATAGCGACCAGCTCGGCGAACAGGCGGTCGAATTCCGCATCGGTGATTTCAGGTTGATCCAGTACGTAATACAGATGGTTGTGGCGCTCGATCTCCCTGCGCAGCGCCGCGACGCGCTCGAGCAGCCCTCGCTCCGCGCGGGATGCCACCCCGGTCATGCAAACAGCCGCCGTGCGAGCAAGCTTCCGGTGGTAATGCCGCGGCTCCCGAGGTCCGCGACAATGCGCTCGATTTCCGCTCCGATTGCCACCAGTCCACGCTCGTCGAGCATCACGGAATTCTCATCGACGAGCGTACCGCCGAGCGCAGCGCCTAGCTGTCGAGCCACACGTACCATCGACTCGTAGATCCGGTGCGCGTCCTTCACGCGTGGTACATCGAGCAGCAAAGTGAGGCTGGCCGAGATGTCGCCTGCGCCTGCTGGGTATCCGGCAAATTCCACTGCGAAGAGCATCTGCCCGTCGCTGTCATGTGATTCGAAGCGCTTGCCGACGGCGAGCAAACCCGCGGCCACCGCCTCAGCGGCTACACGATCCGCATCAAAGGCGGCACCGGGGACGGGATTCACGTGCAGGGCAATCTGAATGTCGGCGTCATCGCACAAGCGGTCGAGCGCCTCGGCACTCTCCATGGCGCCGCGCAAATCGGTGGCGGAAGTCGTGGCGTGCAGTTCGGCCGCGAGATTCTCGATCTCCGAACGGAATTCGATCAATTCCGCCTCGTTGGCCACGCCCGCACGGGTCACCAGTTGCAGACCGACGCGGACACGGACGCAATCCATGCCAATCGCAGAGAAGCGGTGCCAGATGCCTTGCGCATCCGCCACAGCGACGCGCACGCCGTTCGCGAAGCGTCGCTGTATCGCCGGAATCTTCTCTTGCAGGAGTTTCGCCGGGATCGGGCTCTCAATCGCGAGATCAATCAGATAATCGAGCCTGGCATCGGGAAGGTCTTTCTCGTCATTCGTGGTGCGCTGCCCCTCGCGACGTTCGCCGCGCGCCGCTACTCGCGCGGCATCCGGTGTCGTGTCTTCTGTCATGGGATTGCCCCGTCCCCGCGATTCCTCGGCGAGCCGACGCTGCACACCGCGCTCTTGCACGGCGTTGTAGACGATCACGCCAACCACCGCCAATGCTCCAATCGCCGCGAGTCCGAGTTGAAATTCAGTCATGGGATCGGGGCGCGCCCGGCGCGCAACAAACGCGCTAGGCGGCGAGTTCCTCCCGCATGCGCAGCGCCTCGTCGATGTCCACCGCGACGACGCGCGACACGCCTGACTCCGGCATGGTGACACCGATCAATTGCTCGCCGAGTTCCATGGTGATCTTGTTGTGACTGATGAACAGGAACTGCGTTTGCACCGCCATTTTGCGTACCAGATCGCAAAAGCGTGTGGTGTTCGAGTCGTCCAGCGGCGCATCAACCTCGTCGAGCATGCAAAACGGTGCCGGGTTGAGCTGAAACAGCGAAAACACGAGCGCAATCGCGGTCAGTGCCTTCTCGCCGCCCGACAGCAAATGGATACTGCTGTTCTTCTTGCCCGGCGGCTGCGCCATGACCTGTACGCCTGCATCGAGGATTTCTTCGCCGGTCATGATCAAGCGTGCTTCGCCACCGCCGAACAGCGCCGGGAAAAGTGATCCAAAATGCCGGTTCACGCTCTCGAAGGTCTCGCGCAGCAGTTCACGCGTTTCGCGGTCGATGCGCCGGATGGCGTCCTCCAGCGTGCTGATCGCCTCCTGCAAGTCGGCCGATTGCGCGTCGAGAAACCCTTTGCGCTCCTGGCTCGTCCCGAGTTCATCGAGCGCCGCGAGATTGACCGCGCCAAGTTCGGCTATCGCCTGGGTCAGGCGCGTGATCTCGCCCTGCAATGCACTGGGACGCGGCGCGTCCGCCGCCTGAGCGGCAATTTGCTCCTCGTTCGCATTCGCTTCGCGCAACTGCCCGTCGAACTGGTCGTGATTAATCTGAGCGGCCTGCTCCTTGAGGCGCAACTCGGCAATGCGCTCTCGCAGCGGCGCAATACGGTTTTCCGCCTGCAGGCGTTCCTCCTCGATGCCGCGCAGCAATGCGGCCGCTTCGTCAGCCGCCGCACGTGCCCCGGCGAGCGCGCGTTCGCAGGCGATGCGCGCTTCGACCGCCGCGTCGAGCAGGCGACGTACGTCGGGTATCGGATCGATCTCCAACTCCCCGGCCAACTGCGCAATTTCGAGCTCGGCGCGTTCAATTTGCTGATCGATTACGCGCACCGAGTTGTCGATTTCGGCAATCTTGGACTGGCACTCCTTTTCGGCGAAAACCGCGACCTGGACATCTCGCTCGGCCTGCTGTCCGGCAAGCCGCTGGTCGGCGAGCGCCACTTCGCTGGCGACATGCTCGGCCTTGGCTCGCTCCAGCTTCGTGCGCTCGGCACGAATCGCTTCCTCGATCACCGCACCGGCGGCTTGCAACTCGGTGCGCCGTTGCTGGGCACCCAGCAACTCGTCGGCGAGTTCCTCCATTTCAGCGCGAATCTGGCCGCTACGCTCGCGATGGCGTTCGATCGCCTGACTGAACTTGAGCAACTCGATTTCAGCGTCGTGCCGTTCGCGCTGATGGGCGCCAATCGCCTCGCGGATCTGATCGAGCACCGCGAGGCGCTCGGCGAGCGCCGTTTCGACACGGTCGTTCTCCGCGCGTGCCGCTTCGACCGCATCGTCGCTTTCGCAACGACGCACTTCAAGCGACTCGATTTCCGCCTGACGCGCGAGGATCCCGGCGTCGGCCGGATCGGGAGCATGAAAACTCACCGTATGCCGTGTGAACTGATGGCCATCCCGGTTGACCAGCACCGAACCGGGCGGCAACGCCGCGCGCGTACTCTCGTCCGGCACTCCCTCAACCGTGTACACGCCCGCGAACCAGTCGGCGACCGCGCCCGCAACCGCCTCGTCGACCGGTCGCAGCTTGCCGGCCAGCATTTCGAATCCCGCAACCGTCGCAACCACGCCGGCCGCGCCGCGTTCGAAAACGCTCGCCTTCACCGGAGGCCGGCTCGTGGCGATGCCGGCGAGCGCGCCTTGTCCGGATAGTTCGAGCGCGTGCAGGCGTTCGCGCAGCACCGCTTCGACGGCGGTTTCCCAGCCGGAGTCGATGCGCAGCTTCTGCCACAGACGCGGCAGCGATGACAATTGGTGCGCCTCAAGCCACTCGCGCAGCGGCGCATTGTCCTCCGCGGCGGCCTGGATCTGTTGCAACGTCCTCAACTGCGTTTCGGTCGCGGTGTGTTCGCGTGTCACCGTCATCAGGCGCTCGTCGGCCGCGCTGCGCTCGGCTTCTATCGCGGTACATTCAGACTGCACCGCCTCCAGCCGCGCCTGCTCGTCGGCGAGCGACTTTTCGATCTGGGCAATGCGTGCCTCGATCTCGCCGCTCAGCCCGAGATCCGGGGAACTGAGCGCGCCCAGTTCGGTTTCCAGTCTTTGTCTGCGCTGGTCGAGCGCTTGGACGTTGCGCTCCAGGTGCGCGAGATTCGACTGCTCCAGCTGCAACCGGCTCTCTGCCTTCATCACCTGGCCGCGCGCCTCGTTGAGGCGCTCCTGCGCCCCCCGAAACACGCGCTCGGCCTCGGGAAGCTTGCTGCTTTCGTGTGCCAGCTTTTCCTTGGCCTCGGTGACGCGCTGCTGTGCACCGCCGAAACGCGCTGCCCACATGTGCAGCGCCTGGGTTAGCTGCGAGCGCTGGTCGCGCCAGGAACCGAGCTGGCTGCGACGCTCGCCGTGCTGTCGCTCGAGCCGCTGCCGCGTGTCCTCGGCATGTTTGAGCTCGGATTCCAGCCGCGCGACCTCGCCGTTGGCGGCGTACTGCGCCGCTTGCGCGGCATTCATCGCATCTCCCGCCTGATGGTGCGCGGTGCGCGCCGCTTCAATGCGTGCCTCCGACTCGCGCAAACGCGCCGTCTCGGCCTCCATTTCGTTGCCGGTCCGTGCGATCTCCTGCGTATGGCGCTGGCGTTCCGCTGCGGCATCGCGCTTGCGCAGGTACCAGAGCAGGTGTTGCCTGGTCTGCAGGTCATCCTGCAACTTTTTGTAGCGCGTCGCCACCTCCGCCTGTGCCTGCAGCTTTTCGATCTGCGTGCCCAGTTCGTTGCGGATATCCGTGACCCGCGAAAGATTCTCGCGCGTGTCCGAAAGCCGGTGCTCGGTCTCGCGGCGACGCTCCTTGTACCGTGAAATTCCCGCCGCTTCCTCCAGGAACACGCGCAGCTCCTCGGGTTTTGCCTCGATCACGCGCGAAATCATTCCCTGCTCGATGATCGCGTACGCACGCGGCCCTAAACCGGTACCGAGGAACATGTCGGTGATGTCCCGCCGCCTGACATGCAGGTTGTTGATGTAGTACGAGGATTCGCCGTCTCTTTGCAAAACCCGCTTCACCGAGAGTTCGGCATATTGGGTCCATTGTCCAGCCGCCCGGCCGAGTGAATTGTCGAAACTCAGTTCGACACTTGCGCGTGCCGCCGGCTTGCGGTTGCCCGAGCCGTTGAAGATCACGTCCTGCATCGAATCTCCGCGCAATGCCGAAGCGCGCGTCTCGCCCAGCACCCAGCGCACGGCGTCGATGACGTTCGATTTTCCACAGCCGTTTGGACCGACCACGCCGACAAGCTTGCCGGGCACATGGATGGTCGTCGGATCGACAAAGGACTTGAATCCCGATAGCTTGATCTGCGTGAGACGCACTGAATGAACCCGAATCCGAAAGAATATGATTGTTTTCGGCGCCTGGGAGGCGCCCTGGACACAACAGCCGGACCGACCACCGGCCACTGAAAATCGGCCGTTATAATACCACCCTCGTTCGGCGTATCTGCGCCCGTCTCGTGGTCATGCCCCAGCCTGCAAATGCCATCCCGTCCCGCCAAAGAGCTGCAGACCTTCCCCAATCCGTCGCCGCAGCGCGACTATCGGATTCATATGGAGATACCGGAGTTCAGTTGCCTGTGTCCGATGACGGGACAACCCGACTTTGCCACGCTGCTGCTCGACTACGTCCCGGACCGTATCTGCGTGGAATTGAAATCCCTGAAACTGTACGTGTGGTCGTTTCGCGACCAAGGGGCCTTTCACGAAGCCGTCACCAATCGGATGCTCGACGATCTCGCGCGCGCCACCCGCCCGCGTTATATGCGACTCGAGGCGCGTTTCAACGTGCGGGGCGGGATCTTCACCACGGTCATCGCCGAGCATCGCAAACGCGGCTGGCGTCCGTCCGTGCCGGTGACGCTCGATGCCACGCCCGCGGGCAAGCCCCGGCGCGGCGCCTAGTCGTGCCGGCCCGAAATCGTCGCGGCTGGAACGCGCAGCGGGGTAACGCATGAATCCGCGCCTTGCCGCGTTGCAACCTTATCCTTTCGAAAAGCTGCGTGGGCTGCTTGCCGGAGTGACGCCCAATGCGGCGCTGCGGCCGATCAATCTCTCGATCGGCGAACCCAAGCATCCGACTCCGACGCTGGTGACCGACGCCCTGACCGGTGCGCTGGAGGGCTTCGCGTCCTATCCGGCGACGGCGGGAACCGCGGCCCTGCGCGAGGCGATCGCGGCCTGGCTGTTGCGCCGCTATGCGCTCGCGTCGATCGATCCAATGACCCAGATTCTGCCCGTGAACGGATCGCGCGAAGCTTTGTTTGCCTTCGCCCAGACCGTCGTCGACGCGACCCGGTCCGCTGCGCGCGTCGCCTGCCCGAATCCCTTCTACCAGATCTATGAGGGCGCGGCGCTGCTTGCCGGCGCGGCACCGCTGTACCTGAACGCCACCCACGAGAACGATTACCGTATCGACTACGGCGCGTTGCCCGACTCCACCTGGAAGGACGTGCAACTCGTCTATACCAGTTCCCCGGCCAATCCGAGCGGCAGCGTAATGACACTGGATGATTGGCGCCGGCTGTTCGAGTTGTCGGACCGTCATGGCTTCGTGGTCGCATCCGACGAGTGCTATTCGGAACTGTACTTCGACGAAGCGCGTCCGCCGTTGGGTGCATTGCAGGCGGCGCAGCGACTCGGACGCAGCGGCTATCCGCGCCTGGTGGTGTTCTCCAGTCTGTCCAAACGCTCCAACGTCCCGGGGATGCGCTCCGGGTTCGTCGCCGGCGATGCCACCTTGCTGAAAAGCTTTCTCCTTTACCGCACCTATCACGGCTCGGCGATGAGCCTGCCGGTACAGCAGGCGTCGATCGCTGCTTGGCGCGATGAAGCGCATGTGGTCGAGAACCGTCGTCTGTACGCCGCGAAATTCGCGGCCGTACTGCCCTTGATCGGTGAGCCGCTGTCAGCCTATATGCCCGAAGGTGGTTTCTACCTCTGGGTAAGAACGCCGATCGACGACAGTGACTTCGCGCGCCGCCTGCAGCGAGAATATAATGTACTGGTCCTTCCGGGCAGTTACCTCGCGCGCGAAGCGCATGGCCGCAACCCGGGGCGCAATTACGTGCGCGTTGCGCTGGTCGCCTCGCGTGAAGAGTGCCTCGAGGCCGCATTGCGTATCGGTCAGTTCGCATCCACTCTTTAGGCTCTTTCGTCCCCTGCTCATCTACTAGCACTATGGAATCCGCCAAGAAAATTATCGAAGACGCGTGGGAGAACCGCGCAAACGTCAATCCGGCCTCCTCACCAAAGGTGCTGCGCGACGCAATCGAATCCGTGCTCGCCGGGCTGGATTGCGGAAAACTGCGCGTCGCCGAGAAGGTCGACGGCGAATGGGTTACACATCAATGGATCAAGAAGGCAGTGCTGCTGTCGTTCCGGATCGAAGACAATCGCCTCATGCCCGGCGCGGCGACCCACTATTACGACAAGGTTCCGGGCAAGTTCGCGGGCTATGACGCAGCCGCCTTCGCGGCGGGCGGTTTCCGCGTGGTGCCTCCGGCGATGGCGCGACGCGGTTCCTTCGTGGCAAAGAACGTGGTTCTAATGCCTTCATACGTGAATATCGGCGCCTACGTGGACGAGGGCACGATGGTCGATACCTGGGCGACCGTCGGATCCTGCGCGCAGATCGGCAAGAACGTGCACCTCTCCGGCGGCGTCGGCATCGGCGGGGTTCTCGAACCGGTGCAAGCCAACCCGGTGATCATCGAGGACAATTGCTTCATTGGCGCACGCTCGGAGGTCGTGGAAGGCGTCATCATCGAGGAGAACAGCGTCATTTCGATGGGCGTCTTTCTCGGACAGAGCACGCGTATCTTTGATCGCGCGACAGGCCTGATCCATTACGGCAGAGTGCCTGCAGGCTCGGTGGTCGTGTCAGGAAATTTACCTTCGACGGACGGGAAATACAGTCTATATTGCGCGGTCATCGTCAAGCGCGTCGATGCCAAGACACGCGCGAAAACAAGCCTGAATGAACTGCTGCGCGGGGACTGAACCGCGCCGCCACCCGGGGCCTCTCGCGGAGTGCTTTTGTATGCGGGGGGCGTCTGATACACCGGAACACGATGGAGGCACTCCATTGTGTTGCCAGATGCTCATAGGAGACCGGTCATGTCGGCAATGAAGCGCCTGTTTCAACTGATGGCGGACAAAAAGGCATCGGATATCTTCCTGTCTGTCGGCTCGCCCATCAACATCAAGATCGACGGTGCGGCGATGCCCGTCAACCAGAGTGTACTGACCCCGGAGGCGGTCAAGCAGTTGCTCTACGAAATCCTTCACGAACGACAGGTCAAGGAATTCGAGGAACAGATGGAGCTGAACATCGGCTACGCCGTGGAAGGCATCGGCACCTTTCGAATCAGCGCCTTTCGCCAGAAAGGCTCTCCGGCGGTAGTGGTTCGTTTCATACCGGGATCGGTACCGCCGATCGAGACCCTCGGCGTTCCCGAGGTGCTGAAGGACTCCATCATGCAAAAGCGTGGTCTGATCCTTCTGGTTGGTGCCACCGGATCGGGGAAGTCCACCACGCTCGCGGCGATGATCGATTACCGCAATGCACAGAAAGCTGGTCACATTCTTACCCTCGAGGATCCGATCGAGTTCGTCTTCCAGAACAAGAAGGCGATCGTCAACCAACGCGAGGTCGGAACCGATACCAGAGTTCTTCAGACCGCCCTGAAGAACGCGCTGCGTCAGGCGCCGGACTGCATCCTGATCGGCGAAATACGCGATAAGGACACGATGTCGATGGCTCTGCAGTATGCGCAGTCAGGGCATTTGTGCCTGGCGACTCTGCACGCGAACAACAGCTACCATGCGCTCAACCGCATCGTGACCTTCTATCCCCTGGAGAACCGGCCGACCTTGCTCCTGGACCTTTCGGCGAGTTTGCAGGCGATCGTTTCGCAACGCCTGGTGCGCACCAAGGGCGGCAGTCGCAAGCCCGCCGTCGAGGTGATGCTCAATACGCGCCATATTTCGGAGCTGATCGAGCGAGGCGAAATCAGTTCGATCAAGGATGCCATGGAAAAGAGCATGGCACCGGGTTCGCAGACTTTCGAGCAGGCGCTTTTCAAACTTTTCATGGACGGTGCGATCACCCAGGACGAGGCGATGGCGAACGCCGACTCGGCGAGCAACATGCTATGGCTGATCAACCAGGCCACCGCCGGGCAGATCACCTCGGGCCGCATTCCAAGCCCACCGAAACCGGGCGACGCGGCGGAGAAGAAGAGTCTTCTGCCGAGCGGTGGTGACGCGTCGTTTCAGCAATTCAAGATAGACAGCGGAACCTAGATCCAGCATGGCGCGCTGAACGCGCCGTTTGCGCAGCTCTTCAGGCTGCCCAGCCTTTACTCGGAGCATCCCTTGTCCCGCAGCCTTGATCTCGCCCGACAATTGATTGCACGGCGCTCGGTGACCCCGGATGACGCGGGCTGTCAGGAACTACTCGTCGCGCGGTTGGCTGCCGCCGGATTTCGCTGCGAAACGATGCGCTGCGGCGAAGTCACCAATCTCTGGGCGAAGCACGGTGATGGTCATCCGCTGCTCTGTTTCGCTGGCCATACCGATGTGGTGCCCCCGGGGCCGCTCGATCAGTGGGACTCGGATCCATTCGTGCCGACGATACGCGATGGCAAGCTGTACGGACGCGGCGCAGCCGATATGAAATCCTCGATCGCCGCCTTCGTCATCGCTGCCGTGGACTTCGTCACCGAGCGGCCCGACCATCGAGGCGCGATCGCACTGCTCATCACTTCCGATGAAGAAGGCCCCTCGGTCGATGGCACGGTGCGTGTGGTGGAGCGCCTGAAGGAACGCGGTGAAACCATCGATTTCTGTCTGGTCGGCGAACCTTCCTCGGCCAAGCAGCTGGGCGACATCATCAAGAACGGCCGGCGCGGTTCGCTGTCGGGCCGACTCACCGTACGAGGCGTACAAGGCCACGTTGCCTATCCGCAGCTCGCGATGAACCCAATTCATCTTCTCGCCCCTGCGCTGGCCGAACTCGCGGCGATCCGATGGGACGCGGGCAATGAATTCTTTCCGCCCACCACCTGGCAGGTGTCCAACATTCAATCCGGCACCGGTGCCGCCAACGTCATTCCTGGGCGCCTGGAACTCGATTTCAACTTCCGCTTCTCCACCGCGAGCACCGAGGCCTCCCTCAAGGAGCGCTTCGAATCGGTGCTTCGCAGGCATGCTCTCGACTATTCGATCGCCTGGACGCTCTCCGGGCGCCCCTTCCTCACGCAGCCAGGAGAACTGGTGACCGCCGTCCAGCGCGCGTTGACGACGCACATCGGAGTCGACGCCGAACTCTCTACCAGCGGCGGGACTTCAGACGGACGGTTCATCGCCGACATCTGTCCGCAAATCGTCGAACTCGGTCCCGTCAATGCAAGCATCCACAAACTGAACGAACACATCGAGCTGGAGGCACTCGAGCGCCTGCCGCGCATCTATCTCGACGTGCTGCGCGGGCTGCTCGGCTGAACATCGGGGAGGTATCATGGCCGCGCACAAACCGCTAACGGTTGCGGAATTCTTCGCAGACGCAGTGCGGCGCTTTACCCGCGCCCGGTTGCACTTCGGACATGGTACGCACAACGCTCGCGATGAAGCCGCCTATCTGATTCTGCACGCTCTTCGGTTGCCGATCGACTCGCTGGCGCCCCATAGCGACCGCCGACTGAGTGCGGCCGAATTGCACCGGCTGAACGCGCTTTTGGAACAGCGTATTCGGCAACGAATTCCAGCCTCCTACCTCACGCGCGAAGCCTGGCTCGGCGAGTACAGCTTCTACGTCGATCGCCGCACGATCATTCCGCGCTCGTTCATCGCGGAACTGCTGCGCGAGGCCATGGGGCCCTGGGTACGAAAGCCCGTTCGGCGCATCCTCGATCTGTGCACGGGATCGGGCTGCCTCGCGGTCCTCGCCGCAATGGCCTTCCCCAAAGCGCATGTCGACGCAACCGATGTGTCCCCCGCGGCACTCGCAGTCGCACGCCGCAACATTCGTCACTACCGCTTGGACAAGCGAGTGCGAGCCATCCAGTCCGATCTGTTCGCCGACCTTGCACCAGCCCGATATGACCTGATCCTGTGCAACCCTCCTTATGTGGACACCGATTCCATGCGCGGCCTCCCGCAGGAGTACCGCCACGAACCCGTCATGGCGCTGTCGGGCGGAGCCGACGGTCTTCGCATCGTGCGCCGCATACTTGCCGATGCACCCCGATTTCTCTCATCCCAAGGCGTTCTTGTGTGCGAGATCGGCCACCATCGCAGGCGCCTGGAGCGCTCCCACCCCGACCTGCCCTTCGTATGGCTGGAGACCAGTTCGGGGCCCGACCACGTCTTCCTGCTCGAGAAGTGGGACCGGTCTGCGCTTGCGGGCTCCCCGCGATCGTTTGGGCAGCGCAAAACCTCGGCAAATGGCCGACCTCGCCCTCGGGGTCCGGACTGAAATCGTACGTCAACTTGACGCGCGGCATCCACGCACGCGTAGAATCACGGGCGGCTCCACCAAGAAATGATCCATCGCCCCGCTTGGGGTGGCGGCTTCCACGACCCGACGGAGTACACATGAAATATATCGTCCATTCTCTGCTGGCAATCCTGGTCACGGTCGCGACGACCTACACCCCCGCAACCAATGCGCAATCAGCGACCCGCGTGGCAAAGGTACGCGGCGATGTAGAAATCCGAGACGTCAAGGGACAGAGCCGCGGCGCAGCCAAGGTCGGCGCAGCACTCAAAGCCGGCGATAGCTTGCACACTACCGGAAACGGTACCGCCGCGATCAAGACCTCGGGCGGCGATGTCGTCGTGGTGAGCAAGGACAGCGCGGTCCGGCTCAAGGATGATCGCAATGCGTTCGAGCAACTGATCGGCAAGGTACTCTATTTCTTCCGCTCATCGAAGCAAACCGATCGCAGGGTCGAGCTGCAGACCGCAATTCTGGGAATACGCGGTACCGAATTCCTGGTTGACACCTCCGCGGACAGCTCGGCGGTCGCACTGAAGGAGGGAGCGCTCGAAGTCGACTCAAAGCAGGGCGGCTTCAATGTCTACCGACGCAACGAGGCGGATGAATTCGAGGCCTTCAAGCGCGAGGCTCGCGAGGCGCTCGAAAAGGAACGTGCTGAGTTCGAGCGATACAAGAGCCAGATCAGGGAGGAATTTGTCGCCTTCCAGAAGTCGCTAAGGCTCGAATCGCATCAAAGTCTCACCCTCGGCGATGGAAAGGCGACGGTCGGCGGCATCGACCCGCGCACCGAAGACAGCATGCGCGAACTCGCGAAATTCTCGGAAGAACTCCGCTGAGGAAGTCCGCTATCGGGGGAAATCTGCTGCCGGTCGTTGCGAAATGCAAGGTCGGCGCAGACCTTCCCTAGGTCCCATTCTTTCAGTTTCGAGTCAGTGTGCGCCTCATGCGACGCCTCAAAGCTGTTTTCGAAATCCTTTCCTCCGCGCGCACGGTCGGGCTCGTGCTCACTGTGCTCGTGCTGTCTTCGTACGTGCTCGGGATACCGCTTATCGACCACGTGGAGCTGCGAACCTACGATATGCGCCTGCGGGGATCGACCCCTGTCAAGCCCCCGACGCAGGTCGCCATTGTCGCCATCGACGAGGAGAGTTTGCGCGCGGTCGGGCGCTGGCCATGGAGTCGGCGCACCGTCGGTGAATTGATCGAAGGTCTGGCGCGACTCGGCGCCCCGGTAATCGCCCTGGATGCATTCTTTTCGGAACCGGAAAATCGCCCTTTGCTCGATGAAATCGAGCGTTTCGAACGCGCCGCACCCCCGGCTGCGGCGAATCTCTACACGCGCTTGCGCAAGACTCTCGACACCGACGCAGACCTTGAGCAAGCGGTTCGTAAAAGCGCCAATGTCGTGCTGCCAGCGGTGTTTCTCGGCACCGATGCCGACACGCGCAACCTGCGCAACGGCGATGCCGAGCGACGCCTGCTGGAAATATCTACTTTCGGCATTGCCGACGCGCGGGAGAATCCAGGCGAGGAACCGCTTCTGCGCAATCCCGAACCCAAGGGAGTAATTGGAAATCTTCCGGGACTGCAGGCTGCCGCGCGCGCGATCGGACACATCAACTTCACCCCCGATGCGGACGGCACCGTACGGCGCATCCCGCTGGTGATGCGCTACCGCGGCAGGTTCTATCCGGCGGCGGATCTGCAGGCGGCGCGCCTGCTCTTGCAGCTGCCTGCTATCGCGGTGAACACCGCCGCCTACGGCATCACGGGTCTTGGCCTCGGTGGACGGCGAATCGCCACGGACGAGGAAGGCCAGGCCTTGGTGCGCTATTACGGGGCCGAACGGACCGTTCCCACGCTCTCCGCGGTCGACGTCCTGCACGGCCGCGTCGATCCTTCCCTGGTAAGGAACCGCGTCGTACTGGTCGGCGCGACGGCAAAGGGGATCGGGGACATTCGGGTCACGCCCTTCGGCCCGGTATTTCCGGGGGTTGAAATTCGCGCAT
The DNA here is from genome assembly GCA_029858545.1 of Betaproteobacteria bacterium. Lineage (GTDB taxonomy): Bacteria > Pseudomonadota > Gammaproteobacteria > Burkholderiales > SG8-39 > JAOUFA01. The sequence continues at coordinate 933 of JAOUFA010000010.1, read as the reverse complement.
CCGTAGTGCAGAACATCCTCGACGGATCGTTCGTGCAACGCCCCGAGTGGCTGCAGCTCGTGGAGATTTCACTGCTCCTTGCGCTCGGAGTGCTGCTAACCCTTGTTCTCCCTCGCCTGGGAGTACGCTACGCATCGCTGCTCTGCGCACTGCTGCTGGCCGGAATTGCCGTGACCGCCATTGCGTTGTTCCAGCGCAACATCTGGATCAGCGTAGTCTATCCGACGCTGCTGGTCTTGATCCTGTTCGTGTCGACCACGCTGGTTCAGTATTTCCGCACTGAACTCGAAAAGCGACAAATCAAATCGGCGTTTCAACACTATGTTCCGCAAAAGCTTGTCGACGAGATCATGCGCGACGTAAGCAAGCTGCGACTTGGCGGGGAAAAGCGCGAATTGACCGTCCTGTTCTCAGATATTCGCGGTTTTACCTCCATGTCCGAGTCGATGCCGCCCGAGGAGGTTGTCAGGCTGCTCAATACCTACCTGACCAAGATGACCGAAAACGTTTTTCGCAATGACGGCCTGCTCGACAAGTACATCGGCGATGCCATCATGGCGGTCTATGGTGCGCCCATCTTCCGACCCGACCATGCGGTGCTCGCGTGCAAGACCGCGCTCGGCATGATGTCAGCGCTGTTCGAGCTTCAGGCGGAGTGGAAAGATCAAGGTAGCCAGGTTCTCGACATCGGAATTGGCATCAATACCGGGCCGATGGTGGTGGGCAACATGGGGTCGCTGACCCGCTTCGACTACACCGTGATCGGTGACGCCGTGAATCTCGGTAGCCGGATCGAATCCCTCAATAAGGACTATGGAACCCATATCCTGCTCTCCGAGCACACCTATGCACAGGTTCGCGACGCATTTCCGAACACGCGGGAAATAAGCTTTGCCCATGTGCGCGGTCGTGGTGCCCGCGTGCGGCTCTACG
>JAOUFA010000261.1 GCA_029858545.1 Betaproteobacteria bacterium | reverse complement strand
AGCGGGTAGCGCATCGAAAACGGCTGCGCGAGGTGTACCAGCGCCTCGTAGGTGGAGGAATCGCCGTGCGGGTGATATTTGCCGAGCACCTCGCCGACGAAGCGCGCGCACTTCGAGAACGATGTCGCTGCATCGACCCCGCGGGTGTCGCCCATCGCGTAGAGAATGCGTCGCTGCACGGGCTTCAGTCCGTCGGCGATTTCCGGCAGTGCGCGCGCGCGCACGGTCGAGACCGCATAGCCCAGGTAGGCCTGCGAGGCGTGGCTCTCGATCGGCGCCGCGTCGTCGCCGTTGTCGGGGGAAAACAGATCAAGTGTCGTGTTGTCGTCCATGGTCAGCTGAAAAGGTCGAGTTGTCTGTCGGCCATCGCTACGGCGAGTTCCACCGCGCGCCGGGCTTTCGCGAGATCGTCGGAGGCGCCAACCTTGCCGGCCGCCTCCCAGGTGTACTTGTGCTTCGAGTGCGCCGCGCTGTGCAGCGTCACCTTGCCGAGTTTAGTCTTCCCGAGCCAGTAAGCATGGCCGTTGTAGCCGCGCTCCCAGAATGGCTGTGCGGCCGTCTTCCTGCGTCTCGCGGGCTTCTTCTTCGTCGCCATCGCACCCTCCAAGGCGGCAGTCAAGGGTCAAACATCTGCTTCAACGGACTTCCAGTGCTCGCGCATCCAGTTGCGCCGACCCTCGGCTTCGCCGGCGTCCATCAGCAGCTCGAAGGTCTTCTTCGCCTTGGCAATATGCTTCGCGTCGAGTTGCATTCGCACCAGTCGCCGCGTATCGGGATTCATGGTTGTCTCCCAGAGTTGCTCGGGGCTCATCTCGCCCAGGCCCTTGAAGCGCGAAATTTCCCAGGAACCCTCTTTCACCTTTTCCTTCTTCAGCCGCTCCAGCGTTTCTTCGAGTTCGTCGTCGTCCAGGCAGTACAGGCGCCGTGCCGGCTTGCCCTTGCCTTGCGCGGGTACCTCGACCTTGAACAGCGGCGGCTGGGCGACATAGACGCGGCCCGCCTCGACAAGTTTTGGCGCGTGCATGAAGAAGAAGGTAAGGAGCAGCGCCTGGATGTGCCCGCCGTCGACGTCCGCGTCGGTCATCAGGACCACCTTGCCATAGCGCAACCCCGAAAGGTCCGCCTGGTCGTCGGGGCCGTGCGGATCGACGCCGATCGCGGTGGCGATCGCCTGCAGTTCCTTGTTGGCGAGCACCGTGCGCGAATCCTTCGACATGGTGTTGAGCACCTTGCCGCGCAGCGGCAGGATGGCTTGTGCCTCCTTGTCGCGCGCCTCCTTTGCCGAGCCTCCAGCACTGTCGCCTTCGACCAGAAACAACTCGTTGCGTGTCACATCGCCCGAGGCGCAATCGACAAGTTTCCCGGGCAGGGTCGCGACGCCCGTAGACTTCTTGCGCTCGACCTTCTTGCCCTTGGCGAGGCGGTTCATCGCCTGTTCGAGCGCCAACTCGACGATCTTCTTGCCCTCGTCGGGGTGTTCGTTGAGCCACAACTCGAAAGCGTCGCGCACGCAGAGGTCGACCAGCTTCGCGGCGTGGCGCGTGGTGAGTTTCTCCTTGGTCTGGCCGTGAAACTGGGTGCGTACGATACGCGCCGACAGGGTAAAGCAGGCGCGCTGCCACAGGTCCTCGGCGATCAGCTTGACTCCCTTGGGGGTGAGCGCGCGCGTATCCATGAACGCGGCGAGCGCCTCGAAAATGCCTGAACGGAAGCCGGCTTCGTGGGTGCCGCCCGAGCGAGTCGGGATCAGGTTTACGTGGCTGTCGGCGAAAGTTTCGCCTTCGCTCACCCAGCCGATTGCCCACCCCGCCCCTTCCCCGGTCTCGATGTCGGTGATCTCCGCCGCGGCCCTCTCGTCGAAGTATTTCTCGCCGGAGAATAGCGGCGCCACCAACTCCCTTCCCTGCAGCATGAAGTCGAAGTACTGCGCCATGCCGCGCTCGTAACACCAGGTCTTGTCCTCCTTGCCTTCCACCTTGAGGACCGTGACGAGACCCGGCAACAGGTAGGCCTTGGAGCGGATCAGATGCTCGAGCTCGGCGAGCGGGATCGCCGGCGAGTCGAAATATTTTGGATCGGGCCACATGCGAACCACGGTGCCGTTGCGCCGATCCTTGATCTTTTCGGACTTGAGCTTCTGCGTCAGCTCGCCCCCTTCGAAGGCGATACTGTGCCTGCCGCCATCGCGATAAACGGTGACCTGCATGCGTTTCGAGAGTGCGTTCGATACGGCCACGCCGACGCCATGCAACCCGCCGGAGATGTGGTAGATGCCCTCGCCCGACTTCGCGAACTTTCCGCCGGCGTGAAGCATCGAGAACGCGACCTCGACGGCGGGTTTCTTCTCGATTGGGTGCATATCCACCGGAATGCCGCGGCCCTCGTCCTCAACCTCGACCGAAGCGTCCTTGAAGACGCTTACCGTAATGCGCCTGCCGTGGCCGGCGAGCGCCTCGTCGACCGCGTTGTCGATCGCCTCTTGCACGATGTGCAGCGGATGAACCGTATGCGTGTACATGCCCGGCATGCGGCGGACGGGTTCGAGACCCTTCAGTGCCTGGATTGCCGAGGCGTCATAAACCTGCTGTTTGGCCATATCCTCTCGCCGAAAATCACTGCATTGCGTACGCGAACTCCCGCCGTGCCAACCCTAGCTGTGGGAGCCGTGAGCACAGAATCCACTAGATATTGTAGGCGAAACCCACCGCAGGACGATCGATCGACGGATCGGGCCGGCGCCGTGGTATCGTCGCGGGCGTCAATTCGAGCGCGTCGCCAACAGGGTCTGCGGGTGTCCGGTGACCGTGCCCGCTTAGATCCTTGACGCGCTTCAACAAATTTCCGTATAATCCGGCCTCTTTTTTCAGCGCCTGGGCGGCCTCAGGGGATTACCTTGGCCGCCCGGTTTGTTTCTGGAATCCTAAAAAAATGCCTACCGTCAATCAGTTAGTCCGTAGCGGGCGTTCCGCCAAGCCGACCAAGTCGAAGGGGCCTGCGCTTGCCGGCTCTCCGCAAAAGCGCGGAGTCTGCACGCGGGTCTATACGACCACCCCGAAGAAGCCCAACTCGGCGCTGCGTAAGGTCGCCAAGGTACGCCTCACCAATGGTTTCGAGGTGATTGGCTATATCGGCGGGGAAGGCCACAACCTTCAGGAACACTCGGTCGTGCTGCTTCGCGGCGGTCGGGTAAAGGATCTGCCCGGCGTGCGTTATCACGTCGTACGCGGTTCGCTCGACACCCAGGGCGTGAAGGATCGCAAGCAGAGTCGTTCCAAGTACGGAACCAAGCGGCAGAAAGCCGCCTAAAGAGACCAGCAAGGAAGAGATAGCTCATGCCCCGTCGCAGAGAAGTTCCCAAGCGCGAGATCCTGCCGGACCCGAAGTTCGGTAATGTCGAAGTCACCAAGTTCGTCAACGTACTCATGACGCGCGGCAAGAAGTCGACCGCCGAACGCATCGTCTACGGTGCCCTGGGCCTGATCAAGGCGAAGGGCGGCAAGGACCCTCTGGAGGTCTTCTCGCAGGCCGTGCAGAACGTCAAGCCGGCGGTCGAGGTGAAGAGCCGGCGCGTGGGCGGTGCGAACTACCAGGTGCCGGTCGAGGTGCGTCCGGTGCGCCGTGTGGCGTTATCGATGCGCTGGATACGCGAGGCGGCACAGAAGCGCGGCGAGAAATCGATGACCGCGCGGCTCGCCGGCGAGTTGCAGGAGGCGGCCGAGGGACGCGGCGGCGCGATGAAGAAGCGCGAGGAAGTGCACCGCATGGCCGAGGCCAACAAGGCCTTCTCGCATTACAGGTTCTAACCTCAATTCTGAATTGACTCGGCAGTTGACAGGATACGATCGTGGCACGCAAGACTCCCATTGAGCGGTACCGGAACATCGGCATCTCTGCGCATATCGACGCAGGGAAAACGACGACCACTGAGCGCATCCTGTTCTATACCGGAGTCAACCACAAGATCGGCGAGGTGCACGACGGCGCCGCGACGATGGACTGGATGGAGCAGGAGCAGGAGCGCGGCATCACGATCACGTCCGCGGCGACCACCTGTTTCTGGAAAGGCATGGATCTTTCCTATCCCGAGCACCACATCAACATCATCGACACTCCGGGACACGTCGATTTCACCATCGAGGTGGAGCGATCCCTGCGTGTGCTCGATGGGGCGTGCATGGTCTACTGCGCGGTGGGCGGTGTACAGCCACAGTCGGAGACGGTGTGGCGCCAGGCGACCAAATACCGCGTGCCGCGGCTTGCATTCGTCAACAAGATGGACCGCACCGGCGCCAGCTTCTTCAAGGTCTTCGACCAGATGCGTTCGCGCCTGAAGGCCAATCCGGTCCCGATCCAGATTCCGATCGGCGCGGAAGATGGGTTCCAGGGCGTGGTCGACCTCGTCACGATGCAGGCGATCTACTGGGACGAGGCCAGCAAGGGGATGAAGTTCGAGCGCAGGGAGATTCCCGCCGAACTGGCCGCGACCGCCAAGGAGTGGCGCGACAAGATGGTCGAGGCCGCCGCCGAGGCGAATGAAGAGCTGATGAACAAATACCTCGAGGCGGGTGAACTCTCGCTTGAGGAACTGAAACGCGGTCTACGCCTGCGCACGATCAACAATGAGATGGTGCCGATGCTGTGCGGCTCGGCGTTCAAGAACAAGGGCGTGCAGGCGATGCTCGATGCCGTGATCGACTACCTGCCTTCGCCGGTGGATATCCCGCCGGTCAGCGGAGAAAAGGAAAACGGCCAGCCCGACAGCCGCAAGGCGGAGGATGGCGAACCCTTCGCAGGTCTCGCATTCAAGATCATGACCGATCCCTACGTCGGGCAACTCACCTTCGTTCGAGTCTATTCGGGCGTGCTCAAATCGGGCGACTCGGTATACAACCCGGTGAAAGGCAAGAAGGATCGCATCGGGCGGCTCCTGCAGATGCACGCCAATGAGCGCAAGGAAATCAAGGAAGTGCGTGCGGGCGACATCGCCGCTGCGGTTGGGCTGAAGGACTTCACTACCGGCGATACGCTTTCCGACACCGAAAAGGTCATTCTTCTGGAGCGCATGGTGTTCCCGGAGCCTGTGATTTCGCAGGCTGTCGAACCCAAGACCAAGGCGGACCAGGAGAAGATGGGCGTTGCGCTGAACCGTCTTGCGCAGGAGGATCCTTCGTTCCGTGTGCACACCGACGAGGAGTCCGGGCAGACCATCATCTCGGGCATGGGCGAGCTGCATCTTGAGATCATCGTCGATCGCATGCGGCGCGAGTTTGGCGTCGAGGCTTCCGTCGGCAAACCCCAGGTTGCCTACCGTGAAACATTCAAGAAGACGGTCGAGCAGGAAGGCAAATTCATCAAGCAGTCGGGTGGTCGCGGGCAGTATGGCCACGTCGAGCTGAAGCTCGAGCCGCAGGCGCCCGGCAAGGGCTTTGAATTCGTCGACGCGATCAAGGGCGGCACGGTGCCGCGCGAGTTCATCCCCGCGGTGTTGAAAGGCGTCGAAGAGGCGCTGCGCGATGGCGTACTCGCGGGTTACCCGGTGG
>JAOUFA010000260.1 GCA_029858545.1 Betaproteobacteria bacterium | reverse complement strand
CAGGACGAAATGGACCGTCGCATGGCGCTGGTCTCGCATTCGCTGAATCTCGAGGATGCGAAGGACGCCGATATCGTGATCGAAGCGGTGTTCGAGCGCATGGACGTGAAGCAGGACATTTTCCGGAGGCTCGACGCAATCGCCAAACCCGGTGCGATTCTCGCCACCAACACCTCGACACTCGATGTAAATGCGATCGCCGCGGTGACGAAACGCCCGCAGGAAGTGATCGGTACGCACTTCTTCTCGCCCGCCAATGTCATGCGCCTGCTCGAAGTGGTGCGCGGAGCAAAGACCGCGAATGACGTACTCGCCACCACGATGAAGCTCGGCAAGATGCTGAAGAAAGTGCCGGTGGTCTCGGGCGTATGCGACGGCTTCATCGGTAACCGCATGATCGAGAAGTACGGCCAGCAGTCGCTGTTTCTCATCGATGAGGGGGCGAGCCCGGCGCAGGTGGATGCCGCTGCGCAGAAGTGGGGGTTCGCGATGGGGCCCTTCACGATGGGCGACATGGCCGGCCTCGACATCGGATGGGAGATCCGCAAGCGCCGCTATGCCGAACGCCCGGATTTCGTTTATTCCAGGGTGGGCGACCGCCTGTGCGAGGCGGGACGCTACGGCCAGAAGACCGGCAAGGGTTGGTATCTGTACGAGCCGGGAAATCGCAAGCCACTGCCCGACCCCGTGGTAGACCAAATCGTCGCTGACTACCGCAAGGAAATCGGCCTGCCGCCGCGCAACCTTTCCGAAGACGAGATCGTCGAGCGCCTCGTCTACGCGCTGGTCAACGAGGCAGCGTACATCCTCGACGAAGGCATAGCGCTGCGCGCCTCCGACATCGACATGGTCTACCTCACGGGCTACGGCTTTCCGGCGTACCGCGGCGGACCGATGTTCTACGCCAGCACGGTCGGCTTGCCGCAGGTGGTAGCGTCGATCAAGCGCTTCCAGGCGGGCTACCGGGGTGATCAGTGGAAGCTCGCGCCGCTACTCGAGCGTCTCGCGCGCGACGGCCGCAGCTTCGCCGACTACGACAAATCCGGAAGATAATCTCTCTCAAAGGAGCACGCCATGACCGATGCCGTAATCGTATCGACCGCCCGCACGCCGCTCGCGAAGAGCTGGCGCGGCGCGCTCAACATGACCCACGGTGCGAAACTCGGCGGTCACGTGGTACACGCTGCGCTCGAGCGCGCCGGAGTGCGTGCCGAAGAGGTCGAGGACGTGATCATGGGTTGTGCAACCCCCGAGGGTGCAACCGGCTCCAACGTCGCGCGCCAGATCGCGCTGCGCGCCGGTTGTCCGGTGACAGTGTCGGGAGTCACGGTCAACCGCTTCTGCTCCTCCGGCCTGCAAACCATCGCTCTCGCCGCACAACGCCTCCTCGCCGGTGAGGAGGGAATCTATGTCGCGGGCGGCGTCGAGTCGATTTCGATGGTGCAAAACGAGATGAACAAGAACCACCTTCAAGACGAGTGGCTCCACCGGCACAAGCCCGAGATCTACTGGCCGATGTTGCAGACCGCCGAATTCGTGGCGAAGAAATACGGCATCCCGCGCGAAGCACAGGACCGCTATGGCGTGGAGAGCCAGTTGCGCGCCGCCAAGGCACGCGCAGAAGGCAAAACGAAGGATGAGATCGTTCCGATTCAGACCAAGATGAAGGTGGTCGACAAGAATACCGGTGCCGAAACGATGAACGAGGTCACCGCGAGTGAGGACGAGGGAATCCGCGCCGATACCACCTACGAAGGCGTGTCGCAGATCAAACCCGCAATTGAGGGCGGCGCCATCGCCGCGGGAAACGCGAGCCAGTTCTCCGACGGCGCTTCAGCCTGCGTCGTGATGAGCGCCAGGGAAGCAGCGAAGCGCGGTCTCAAACCACTCGGAATTTTCCGCGGTTTCGCGGTGGCCGGCTGCGAGCCGAACGAGATGGGCATCGGGCCGGTCTTCGCGGTACCCAAGCTCCTTGCGCGCGCGGGCAAGAAGGTGTCCGACATCGACCTCTGGGAACTCAACGAGGCCTTCGCCGTGCAGGTGATCTACTGCCGCGACAAGCTCGGCATTCCGCACGAGCGCCTGAACGTCAATGGCGGAGCGATTGCGCTCGGACATCCCTACGGAGTGTCCGGCGCGCGGCTCACCGGCCATGCACTTATCGAAGGCAGGCGCCGCGGTGCGAAGCTCGTGGTCGTTACGATGTGCATCGGCGGCGGAATGGGCGCGGCAGGATTGTTCGAAGTGGTTTGATTTGGACCGAGCTCGGTGCTGCCACCGAGAGCGCCCAGTGCGGGCGAAGGCATCGCGGCGACTTCCTGCGCCGCGTAATGGTCAGGCGACCGCCGGTACGGCAACGTCGAGCGCCACGAGCGGCCGGGTATTCATCGTATCGCGGATGCCCAAGAAATGCGCTTCGACGATTGGATCTCAAAACGTCTTCCACTCCGATTCGGGTCCACCCAGCGCCAGCGACGAGGGAATGGGCACGCGCACACTCTCCCCCTTCGCAGGAAGGCGTGTCGCGCCGTGCGCCGCCTCGGAAAGCGTGTCGCGAATTGAATGGTTTGCCGTCGCACTTTCTGCCGCGGGCATTTGCGCCGACGACCGCGCCTCCGAAAAAGCTTCTTCATCGCCCAGACGGAAGCGCGCCACCGCCTTGACCAGTGCGCTCGCCTGAAGCGACTGGTTCTCGGCCGCCGCAGCCGACTCCTCCACGAGCGCCGCGTTTTGCTGCACCACATGATCCATCTGCGTCACCGCGCGGCTGACCTGCTCGATGCCGGCAAGCTGCCCCTGGCTCGCAGCCGAGATTTCCGAAATCACTTCATTGACGTGCCTCACGGCGGTCACGATCTCGACCATCGTTCCGCGGGTCAGTTCGACGAGCTTGGCGCCCTCGCCAACGCGGTTGGTTGAGTTCTGGATCAGGCCCTTGATCTCCTTGGCGGCCTCTGCGGAACGCTGCGCGAGTGCGCGTACCTCGCTCGCCACCACCGCAAAACCACGCCCCTGTTCGCCCGCGCGTGCCGCCTCGACCGCAGCGTTCAAAGCAAGAATATTCGTCTGGAACGCGATGCCGTCGATAACCCCGATGATTTCGGAGATCTTCGACGATGCAACCGAGATCCCGGTCATCGTATCCACCACCTGCGACATCATCTTCCCGCCGCGTTCGGCGATGCCCGACGCGCCCACCGCCAACTCGTTGGCCTGCTTCGCGTGATCGGCGTTTTGCTTCACCGTCGCCGCCAACTCCTCCATGGAACTGGCCGTTTCTTCCAGTGTTGAGGCCTGCTGCTCGGTGCGACTCGAGAGGTCCGCGTTGCCGCGTGCAATCTCCGTTGCCGCGGTCGCGACCGCGCCCGAGCCGTCGCGCACTTCGCGCACGAGCGAGCGCAAACTCCCGCTCATGGTATTTAGCTCACCGAGCAACCTGCCGATTTCGTCTCGCCGCCCCACCTCGATCTGCTTGTCAAGCTCGCCATTCGCGACCTGCGCGGCGATCCCCACCGCCCGGTCGAGCGGCACCACAATCGCACGCAGGAGCAGCGTGCCGACCACCGTGAAGACCGCCACGCCGAGTGCCATCGCGACGATTCCGATCAACTGCAGCTTCAGATTCAGCGCATCCGAGCCCTCATACTCCTTCTTGGCCACTTTCGTCTGAAGCTCGATGAGCTTCTTCAGACCCTCGGCAACCGGCGTGTGCAGCGTGTGAACCTCGAAAGTCACAGTCGCAATGGCCTCGTCGAGCTTGTTGTCGCGAAGTGCCGCCGCTGCGGGTCGCAAACCGTTTTCCACAAGAGCTTGCCGATCCGAGGTCAGCTGCAGCGCGAGCGTTTTCTCCTCATAGGTGAGGCGGGTCTTCAGGATCTCGGCCCATAGCTTTGCGGTCTCGTCGATGTTGCGCGTCATCTCTTCGAGGTTCCACTTGATCTGGGTCGCGTCAGGAGAAAGGATCGACTGATCGAGCAGCAATCGATTGCTCATGTTTAAACGATCGATTCGGGCAAGCCGCTCGAGGGTGATGACGCGATCCTTGTAGACCGTCTCCAGACCCTGGTGTGACAAGCGCATTCCCCAGAGTCCGCCGCTGCCGACCGCAATCAGCGCCAGCGAAGCGAATGCGAGCATTCCGACCAGCCGACCGCGAATCGTGATGTTGCGGATCTTGACCATTTTCCACCTCCGTCCCGATTTGGACTCTGCAACGCCTGCGTCGATGTGACGGCGCGCTTGAAAGACCTCGTTTCTCCACCTACCCACTGTACGAGGAGCGTCGGGGGTCGTGTGTAAAGTTCAGTTATGGCAGGTCGCAAGAAAGAAATATTTCGTCAGTGGTAAAGACGACGGGCCTAGGCTCGCGCAATCGGTTGCAGAGATTTGATTGAGTCTCAATCGCATGCGCGCGACGGCCTGCGACGATGTGGCGGGGGTTGGGCAATTCACGACTGCACTGCCCCGGTTCCATATGTTGCCGAGTATCCGGGTCGCCCCGGATCATCCCGCCACCGCGATTTCCAGAGGAAACCGATCGACAACCTCGTGGCCCTCGTCGGTCACGATAAATGTATGGCCCAGGAAGATGCCAAACAGGCCATCGGGTGATACCGGATTGGGTTCGGCCATGATCACCATGCCGGGTTTGAGCACGCGATCGACATCCCCCCCCGAAACCTGCTCGGCACTGACATGCGGGTGGTCGGTGACGAGGTCTATGCCGTGGCACTGGATCGGGCGCGACTGATAGCCCTGCTCGCGAAAAAACCGGCTCGCCTGCCGCATGTTCTCGGTTGGTTTGCCCGGAGCAATTTCGGCCACGATACGGCGATAGCCGGGTAGCGTGATGTCCTCCCAGAAACCACGCACCATATCGGTAGGCGGGCCGATACAAACCGGCGAACCGATCTGTGCGGAATAGCCGCGATAGCCTGCGGCGAGTTCCATATTGATAATGTCGCCTTTTTGCAGCACGCGCCCAGAGGGACGCGGATTGCCGAAGATCATCGCGGGATTGGCCATCGGAGTTGACCCGATGATAAGGAAATCGATGTCGCCCCCCCCTTCCAGAACGGCCGCACCCGCCGCGGCGCGCAGTTCGTATTCCTTAACGCCTGGTCTGGCACGCGAAACAAGCGCCCGCATCGCGCGCTCGCACAGCAGGCCCGCCTTGCGCACGCAATCGAGCTCCTCGTTGCTATGGATCACGACAAGGTCGTGCAGGAATCCTTTGGTGAACACGAGATCGGCCTCGGGCAGCGAGCCGCGCAGCACGTTGTACTGATTGACCGGCATGTAGTCTTCGTGCCGAGGGTCGATTTCCATCAGCCCGATACGGCCACGCTCGAGTTTGAGTTCGCGCAGACGCTCGACCATCACTTGCGCGTAGTGGCCCCCGCGGCTGTGGCGCACGTCCCGGACCGCGACCGCGACTTCCCGGCGCACCGCCTCAGCATGTGTGCCTCCCATCGAATAGATCATGGTTGGCTCGCCTTCGAGCGGTACGAGCACGTAGCAGCACAGCGCGTGCCATTCCCAATGACCGGTCAGCCACAGCATGGCACCACCAAAACTCCAGTGGCTCGGGCCGCCCGCCGCGATCACGCAATCGA
>JAOUFA010000259.1 GCA_029858545.1 Betaproteobacteria bacterium | reverse complement strand
CCACGGCATACACCGCGCCGAGCGTAACGCCATTGATCAACTGTTGCAGGAATATGTCCATTCGAGCGGCAAGCCTAGCAAAGCCATCAGCGAAACAGAAACGGCACCCTAAGGTGCCGTCTGGAAATCAAATCCGGGCGCGGCTACTTCGCCGTTGCGGTATCGTCCGCCCCCCCGGCGGGCGTCATGGTCTTCAGGAATTGCTCGTAGTCCAGGGTCCTGCCCGCCTTGACGACCGCAATCGGTGCGATCTTGCCCGTCTTCATACTGAAGATCGTGATCTCAGCATCCTTACGATCACCTTTGTCATCAAACTCGATGCGGCCGGTTGAGCCGTTGTAACTGATGCGCTGCAGTTCCGGAAGATATTTCGCTGGATTGGTCGAGTTGACCTTCTTCATCGCCTCAATGAGCAAGTTGGTCGCGTCATAGGTGAAAGGCGCATAGAGAATCGGATCGGCGTTGAAGCGCGCCTTGTAGGCATTGAGGAATTTCTTTGACGCGGCCTGAGGGGGAATTCCCGCTTGCGAACACAAGAGTCCCTCGGCTGCTTCGCCAGCGAGTTCCTTCATCTTGTCAGTGCACGCGCCGTCACCGAAGGTGAACACCGCCTTGATGCCGAGCTCGCGACCCTGCTTGATCAGAGGTCCCGCCGTAGCATCCATACCCCCGTAGAAGACGGCATCCGGGTTCTGGCCCTTGATCTTGGTCAGCACGGCCTTCCAGTCCGCCGTCTTGTCGCTACCCTTTTCACGCGCAAGAACCTGGACACCCAAAAGCTTAAGCGTCTTCTCGACCTCGTTGGCGAGTCCCTCGCCATAGGCCGTGGCGTCGTCAATCAGCGCGACGACCTTGGGTTTTCTTTCGCTCGCAAGATAGCTCGCGATCGCGGGTCCCTGCTGGTCGTCGCGCCCAACCACACGGAATACGCCCGCAAAACCCTGCTCGGTAAACTTGGGATTGGTGGCGGATCCCGAGATCATCGGGACTCCGGCGCGGTTGTAGATCGATGAAGCAGGTATCGAGGTACCGGAGTTCAGGTGTCCGATAACGCCGGCAACCTTGGCATCGACAAGTTTTTGCGCGACCGTGGTACCGACTTTGGGATCGGCCTGATCGTCCTCGGTAAGCAGCGTGAATTTCACCAGCTTGCCGCCGAGTTTCAGTTTTGCCGCATTCGCTTCCTCGATCGCCAGACGTGCGCCGTTCTCGTTGTCTTTGCCGAGATGGGCGATACCGCCGGTGAGCGGCGCGACGTGGCCGATGCGAATGCTGCCGTCGTCACGGCTGCACGCTGCGACGACAAGCGCAACGGCAAGAAGGGCGAGAAATGATGCAGAGCGTTCCATGCTTCCTCCCAAAGTCACGTTATCCCCTGCGTCACACGAGACGCACAAACATCATGATAGTCCGCTCCGGGCGCCGTGTCAGCGCGCCGCAGCCGATCGGGCAAGGCGTGCACGCGCGCCGCAATGAAAAAAGGGCCGGTTGTCCGGCCCTTCAATCTTTCCGTCGTACCAAGCAAACCGCCCCCAATTCCCTATTTCTGCGCGAGAACCCAATGTACCAGGGTCTTCAGATCGGCATCGCTCAGCGTCGAATTGGGAGGCATCGGTGTCGGGCCCCATACCCCCGAGCCTCCATTCTTCACCTTGACGACCAACTTCGCTTCGACCCCCGCCTGGCCGGCGTATTTCTTCGCCACCGCCTTGAATGCGGGACCGACGCCCTGCCTGTCGATCGAATGGCAGACCAGGCAATTGTACTTCTTCGCCAATGCCTCGTTGGCTTTTGCCGGCAGGCTTATGGCCACACCGGCCAGGGCGATGCTGACGATGGCTCGTTTCATTACTGTTCCTTTGCAGGTAGAAAATTGGGGGCAGCGTGGAGCGATCGTTTCGTAGGCGCGGATGCTACCGGATTGATACTTCTTTGCAAGCCCGCCGCGTACGCCGCAGATCTGCGATCGGCGCAATGCGGTTGACGCCGCGCAACACGCACTCGATTTTGGATGCAGCACTGCGCACTAGCGCGCTTCGGAGATGGCCTTCAAGGTTGCACGATATACGGGTAGGCGCGCACCGCCCAGCGAGACCGCGCGTTGCGCCGCGTTCAGCGCATCGGGTCTGCGCCCTTGGTCAAGCAGCGTTTGCGCCAGGTTATTCCAGGCATCGCCCGCCTCGGGGTGTTCCTCGGCGGCGCGCCGGTAGGCGGCCTCGGCGCCCTGCAGGTCGTGCAACGCATAGGCAGTATTGCCCAACCCCATACGTGCAACGAAACTGGACGGCCAGCGTTCCAGCGCCGTCGCGTAAGCGCGTTGTGCGGCCTTTGGCGAGACGCGCTCGAGCGCGACAACCGCGGATACATAGGCCGCTTCGTTCGCGCTCGTCGGCAGGCGATCAGGGGGGAGCGCGAGCATCGCCCAGAAGCGGCTGCGGCCCCAGATGCGCTCGAAGTTGGACAGCGTGGTGACGAGACGCTGCGTCGTGCCAGAGCGAAACACGATCTCTTCGCGCTCCAGGTCATAGCCGATCGCCACCGCGTAATGCCACACTGGATACCAGTCAAATACCAGATTCTCCAGTACCAGTACCGGCGTGCCGGCTGCGAGTTCGCGCAACAGGTCTTCGAGTCGCGGCGCTAGGACATAGGCAACCAGGCCGTGTCGGCGCGTCGCACCCAGCATCTCAGCCTGCAACGAGCCTTGGCGGCCCGGCAAGTAGACTTGCGCAACGAGCGAGTCGGGGGTCGCATGCATGCCCGCATGCACGAACACCGAGGCAAGCGAGGCAGGACCGCATTGGTAGTCTTCCTGGGGAAAGAACGGTACGGCGGTCAGCTCGGCACGCAACGGCAAGTTCGCAACTGGACGATCAAGCAGCTCGGCAACTTGCGGTGTAACGCAACCGGATAACAACCCCAGTGACAAAATGAGAACCCCCGCGACGGCGGGGGTTCGAGCTGACACCACGCGCGCCAATTACTACTTGAGCGGACGGGTAAAGGGGAAGACTTTCGTGGCGCCCAGGATGTCCGTGATCAGGAGTACGATGAAAATCAGTACCAGGGCACCCAGAATATCCGCGCCGGCGGCGGGCAGAACATCGATTTGCTGGGCCAGTTGCGCGGCTTCGTCGTCGGAGAGCGCATCGACGCGCGCCTGGACATCGGCCGGCCGAACACCTCGCGCCTGCAACTGAGCACTTACGTCACCGCGCGCGAGGGTTTGGGCGATACGCGCGCGGTCGCCCGTGGCGCCAGCCGGGATGGTGAGCGCCTCGGTGGCAATGATTGCCGCCTGCGCGGGAAGCGGAATGAACGTACCCGCCATCGAAACGACGATCAGGGCGGCGACAATGCGGCGCATGCGAGACATGATGATGTAGGCTCCTGGTTGCGGAAGGATTGACAATTGACCGGGTCGCGATTGGCTGGGCGGCGATTGACTGGGCGATCGGCGGCGCGTTCGAACGGATGTTTGGTTTGGCTGCCGAACAAGCTTAGTTCACGCCCTAAAGCATCGTCAAGTGCAAAGCCCTCTTATCCACCCACGACCGAAACGGCAATTCGCGAGGGTTGCATATGGACAATCGAGTAGAGGAAATCCTCGACTTCTGGTTCGGGGTCGGCATCGAACGCGGAAGTCCGCGCAAGGCGTGGTTCTCCAAGGACAAGGAATTCGATGACTCGATCCGAACGCGCTTTCTCGCCACATACGAGGAAGCCGCCGCCGGCAAGCTCGCCGGGTGGCAGGAGCGCGGCGTGGAATGTCTCGCACTTGTCGTTCTGCTAGACCAGTTTCCGCGCAACATGTTCCGGAATTCGGGTCGCGCGTTCGCCGCGGATGAACTCGCGATCGAGGCCGCGCGGTACGCGATCACGCGAGGCTTCGACCGCGTCATGCGACCGGTCGAGCGCCAGTTCCTGTATCTACCCTTCGAACATAGCGAAACACTTCAAGATCAAATGCTCAGTTGCGAGCTGATGAGCCAGTTGAAGGTGTTTCCGGAAACCGCGGACGTCCATCGATGGGCCGTGAAGCACCTCGAAATCATCCAACGCTTCGGGCGCTTTCCGCACCGCAACGCTTCGCTCGGGCGCGCCAGTTCGCCTGACGAAGAAGAGTTCCTCAAACAGCCCGGGGCGGGCTTCTGACACGTCAAGGCCAGAATGTCGATGCCGCAGGCCGACGGCGGCGCGTTCAATCGCCGTCGGTAATTGCGCCCTTGCTCGCGGTGGAAACGAGCTTCATGTATTTCGCGAGCAAACCCTTCGTATAGCGCGGCTTGGGCGCTTTCCATTTCTTGCGCCGCGCGGCGAGCTCTTTCACCGAAACATTGAGCTTGATGACGAGCTTGTTCGCATCGATGGTGATCGAATCGCCTTCCTTTACCAGCGCAATAGTGCCGCCGACATAGGCCTCGGGTGCCACATGGCCAACCACCATTCCCCACGTACCGCCGGAGAAGCGCCCATCGGTGAGCAACCCGACCGAGTCGCCCAGTCCCTGTCCGACCAGCGCGGAGGTAGGTGCGAGCATTTCCTGCATGCCCGGCCCCCCCTTCGGTCCCTCGTAGCGTATGACCACGACATCGCCTGCCCTGATTCGTTTGGCCATGATTGCCTTCATCGCAGCAGGCTCAGAATCAAACACCCGCGCCGGGCCGGTAATCGCAAGACTCTTGAGGCCGGTAATCTTTGCCACGCAGCCCTCGGGAGCAAGATTTCCCTTGAGAATTGCGAGATGTCCTTGTCTATACATCGGGTTCGACCAGGAACGTATCACTTCCTGGTCGACACGCGGTTCGTCGGGCACATCGCTCAGCATTTCGGCCATCGTCTTGCCGTGAATGGTCATGCACTCCCCGTGGAGTACACCGTTCTTCAGCAGGATCTTGAGTACCTGCGGTACGCCGCCGGCCCGATGAAAGTCGACCGCAACGTAACGACCAGAGGGCTTGAGGTCGCAGAGCACGGGTACTCGACGCCGAATCCTTTCGAAGTCGTCTATGCTCCACTTCACGCCCGCGGCCGCCGCGATCGCTAGGAAATGGAGCACAGCGTTGGTCGAGCCGCCGGTCGCCATGATGAGCGCGACTGCGTTCTCGATCGACTTCCGGGTGATGATATCGCGCGGACGAAGATTGTTGCGAATTGCGTTTACCAATACGCGCGCCGATTCGGCGGCGGAATCGGCCTTCTCCGCATCGGGCGAAGCCATCTGCGAGGAGCCCAGCAGGCTCATACCAAGGGCCTCGAATGACGAACTCATGGTGTTCGCGGTAAACATACCGCCGCAGGCGCCCACCGATGGGCAAGCATTCTTCTCAATGCCGACGAAATCCTCCTCGCTCATCTTCCCGGCGGTGTACGCTCCGACCGCCTCGAACGCAGAAACGATGGTGAGATCCTGGCCCTTCCACTTGCCCGGTTTAATGGTGCCCGCGTAGACATAGATTCCCGGCACGTTCATGCGCGCAAGCGCCATCATGCCGCCGGGCATGTTCTTGTCGCAGCCACCCACCACGAGCGCACCGTCCATTGCCTGACCGTTGACCGATGTTTCGATCGCGTCGGCAATTACCTCGCGCGACACGAGCGAGTACTTCATCGCCTCCGTACCCA
>JAOUFA010000258.1 GCA_029858545.1 Betaproteobacteria bacterium | reverse complement strand
CTGCGTTCCACCATCGAGTGGCTGCGCAAGGAAGGGCTTCTCATCGAAACCGACAAGGAAGTCAATCCGGATCTGGAAATCACCGGACTGCAGAAGCATTTCGACGGCAGCCTGCCGATCCTGTTCAACAAGGTGAAGGGCAAGTCGCATGTACGCGCGATCACCAATCTGTTCGGCGATATCCGAATGATCGAGAAGATGTTCGGCTGGCCCGACGCGAAAACGCGCACCCGCGCCATCGCGCAGGCGATCAACCGTCCTCTGAAACCGGTGATGGTCGAGCAAAAGGACGCACCCTGTCAGGAGCACGTGATCACCGACGATCTGGACGTCAACAAATGGATCACCGCGATCCGGCACACCGCGCTCGAACCCGAGCTCACGATCGGCTCGGGGATTCGCTGCGTCTATGGCCCCTACTTCGACGGCGGCGGCGACCTCGGCTACAACCGCATGAATTTTCGCTGGGGCAATGTCGGCACCTTCCAGATCTCGCCCGGATCGCACATGTGGCAGGTGTACACCGAGCACTACAATGACCCGAAGGGTATTCCGATCACGATGTGCTTCGGCGTGCCGCCGGCCTGTACGCTGCTCGCCGGCGCGGGCTTCGACTACGCAATCATGCCCAAAGGATGCGATGAAATCGCGATTGCCGGCGCGGTGCAGGGCTCGCCCGTGCGCCTGGTGAAAGCCAAGACGGTCGATGCCTACGCGCTCGCCGACGCGGAATACGTGCTCGAGGGCTACATCAAACCGCGCGACAAACGCTACGAAACGGGCGAAGCGGAAAAGGCCGGCGTGCAGGGAAAGACCTTCTTTCACCCGGAATGGGCGGGCTACATGGGCAAGGCCTACAAGGCGCCGACCTTCCATGTCACCGCGATCACGATGAGAAAGCCCGAGTCAAAGCCGATCATCTTTCCGCTCGGCGTGCATACCATGGACGATTCGAACATCGACACCACGGTGCGCGAAGCGGCGATCCTCGAACTCTGCAACCGCCTGCAACCGGGCATCATCCAGGACGCACACATCCCTTACTGCATGACCGACTGGGGCGGCTGCATCATTCAGGTGAAGAAGAGGAACAAGATCGAGGAAGGCTGGCAGCGGAATTTCCTCTCGGCAATCCTTTCCTGCTCGCAAGGCATGCGCCTGGCGATCGCGGTTTCCGAGGACGTCGACATTTACTCGATGGACGACATCATGTGGTGCCTCACTACGCGTGTGAACCCGAGGACCGACATCCTCAACCCGATTCCCGGCGGGCGCGGGCAGACTTTCATGCCCTCCGAGCGCATGACCGCGGGCGACAAGGCGTGGACCGCGTCGAACACGCAGTTCGAGGGCGGCATGGGAATCGACGCGACGGTCCCCTACGGCTACGAGCAGGACTTCCATCGGCCCGTGTACCCGATCGACCGCGTCAAGCCCGAGGACTTTTTCAACGCGAAGCAGATCGAGCAGATGAAGGCACGCATGGCGGGCTGGGTGCTATCGCTCGCCCGTACCGGGCGTTGACGCGCCGGCGCCCCGTCTCGCGATGCAGCGCCCGATGAACCCGCTCCTTCAGTCTTGCGCGGTCATCGATGCGAGCGAGCGCCTCGGCTGGCTCGCGGGGCGCCTGTTCGCCGACCTGGGCGCCTCCGTGTTGCGGATCGAGCCCTGCGGGGCCGCCGCGCGCGACGATCCAGACTGGCGTGCGCTGCACGTCAACAAGCGGCACGTCGCGCTCGATCTGACCACGGCCGAGGGCGTGCGCCGCTTCGACGCGCTCGCCGCCGCGGCCGATATCGTTCTATGTACGCCGCGGCCAGGCGATGCCGCGGCGAGTTTCTTTGACTATGCGCGCCTCGCCGCGATCAATCCGCGCCTTGTCGTCGTCTCGGTCACCCCTTTCGGCCTGCGCGGACCGAAGGCCGGCTGGCTCGCGAGCGACCTCGAGATCATGGCGGCGAGCGGCGCGATGTCGCTCGCCGGCGAGCCGGGCGGCGAGCCATTGCGCGTCTCCGCGCCGCAGGCCCATGCCTGGGCGGGTGCGCAGGCCGCGGTCGGCGCGCTCATCGCGCTGCGCCATCGCGCGCAAAGCGGACGCGGGCAGCTCGTCGACGTGTCGGCGCAGGCTGCGGTGATCACCGCGCTCGCGCATGCACCGACATTCTTCGACATCGCCGGCATCACGCCGACGCGCGCCGGCGCCTACATGACAGGCCGCTCCGTCGCCGGGGCGAAATACCGCGTCTTCTGGCCCTGCCGCGACGGTCATCTCAACTTCATCGTCTATGGCGGCGGCGCCGGCCAGCGCACCAATGAGCAGCTGGTCGACTGGATGCGCGGCCGCCGTTTCGAACTCGGTCCGCTCGAAAATATCGACTGGAAGCACTGGGATCCGACGCGCAGCACCCAGGCGGAGGTCGACGCGATCGAAGCGCCGATCGGGCGCTTCTTCGCGACACTCACCAAGCGCGAGTTTCTCGAGGAGGCGCACCGCCGCGAAATGCTCGGCTACCCGGTCTCCACCGTCGCCGACATTGCCGCCGACCCGCAGCTCGCGGCGCGCGGCTTCTGGCAGGACCTGCCCGGCACCGAGGGCGGAATCGAACGGCATTGCGGGGCTTTCGTCGTCGTCGACGGCGTGCGTCCGCCGCTCGCCGCGGGCGCGGCGGAGCGCGCATGAGCGCACAGGCACTCGACGGGCTGCGCATCGCCGAATTCGGCAGCTACGCCGCCGGTCCGCACGTCGGCAAGATGCTCGCCAACTTCGGCGCGACGGTGATACACGTCGAATCGCGCTCCCGGCCCGACGGCTTCCGGCTGCAGTACCCGCCTTACCGCGGCGGCAAGCCCGGCATCGACAACGGTGCCTGTTTCGCCTACTTCAACGATTCCAAGCTCGGCGTCACGCTCGACCTGAAGAACCCGCATGGCGTCGAGCTCGCGCACCGCCTGGTCGATGGCTGCGACGTCGTGATCGAGAACATGCGCCCGGGCGTGATCGAGCGCATCGGGCTGGGCTATGCGACGCTTCGCGCGAGCAATCCGCGCCTGGTGATGCTGTCGACCTGCAACATGGGACAGACCGGCCCGCGCGCCGACACGCCGGGCTTCGGTTCGCAGCTCACCGCGCTCGCCGGCATGTGCAACCTCACCGGCGATCCGGACGGGCCGCCGATGCTGCTCTATGGCCCCTACATCGACTTCATCGCGTCCACGCTCGGCGCGGTCGCAGTGCTTGCCGCGCTGGAGCGGCGTGATCGCAGCGGCGAAGGCGCCTTTCTCGATGTCTCCCAGTACGAATGCGGACTGCTGTTTCTCGCCGGCCCGCTGCTCGAGTACCACGCGAACGCGCGCATCGCCGCGCGCGCAGGGAATGCCGATCCGCAGGCGGCGCCGCACGGCGCCTACCCCTGCGCGGAGGGCGGCTGGCTCGCGCTCTCGTGCTGGTCGGACGCCGAGTTTGACAGGCTCGCCGAGGCGATCGGCACGCCGCTGATTGCGCGCGACGCGCGCTTCGCGAGCGCCGCCGCACGGCGCCGGCACGGCGCCGAACTCGACGCCGTGCTCACCGCCTGGCTGAGCACTCGCGACGCGCAGACCGCGGCGCACGCGCTGCAAGCCGCGCAGGTACGCGCGCACGCGGTCAACACGGTCGCCGATCTGTTCAGCGACCCGCAACTCGACGCGCGGCGGCAATGGCGCCGCCGCCCGCACGCGGTCATTGGCGAGCAGGCCTACTGTTATCCGGGGTTCGAACTCTCCGCGACGCCCGGCGACGTCACGCGCGCGGCGCCGACCCTCGGCGCGGACAATCGCGCGGTGTTCCGCGATCTGCTCGGCCTGAGCGACATCGAGTACGAACGCTACCGATCGCTCGGTGCGATGGACTGAAATTCCGGTTGCGATACGGCTGGCCCGCAAGGCACAATCCCTTTGCGCGCGACCGTCGCCCCGCCGAGAATTTCCACGATGATTCCCGTGTGACGACAAAGTACGAGTTGCGCGCCGGGAATTTCGCCGGCTGGTTGAACAACACCGGTTTCTCGTCGCCACGCCGGGGAATCGACGATCAGAAATGATTCGCCGAGCTTCCGGCGCGGATTCGATCAAATCCGCTCATGGAGTCGCCGCGCAGCTGCGAAAACCCGCGTGAATATCGTTACGTTCCGGCGTGAAGAAATTGCGGTACCGCGGATGCGCGATGCGCGGCGCGCTTGCACGGCTCGCGCCGCGCAGCACCTGCCGCGTCCCGAACCACGGCGCGGAGTAGTCGCGGTAGGGATGAACGCGAAATCCCGCATAGGGAGCGAAGCGGCTCGCGGTCCATTCCCACACCTCGCCCCAGGCAAAGCGCGCATCCGAGAGCGCCGCGAATTCCCATTCGGCTTCGGTCGGCAGGCGGCGTCCCGCCCAGCGGCACCAGGCATCGGCCTCGAACCAGGTCAGATGCACCGCCGGACCCCCGCACGGCAACGGTTCCCATTCCCCGAACAGACATCGCTGCCATGCCTGCCCGGACCTGCGCAAATAGCGCGGCAGTTCGCGCGGATTGGACGCAAGCCAGCGCCAGCCTTCCGCCGACCAGTAGCGGGCATCACGATAGCCGCCCGACTCGACGAAGGGCAGATAGCGCTGCCAGGTCACCGGCACGGCGTCGATCTCGAACGCGGCGAGAAAGACGTCGTGCGCGGCCAGTTCGTTGTCGAACGCGAATCCGGGTCCGTCGCACCCGATGCGACACTCGCCGCCCGGCACGCGCAGACCGTCGGCCACCGGCAGGGGCTCCTCCCGCGCCCGCAGCCCGCCCGGCAATGGTATCGCCAATGCCTGCGCCATGTAGGTCGCCGCCTCGGCATGCATGTCTTCATGGAACAGCGCAAGGCGAAAGAAATACAGCTCATCGGCGCTGGCGCACGCCGTGCGCGGCAAGAGGCTCAGCGATTCGGCAAGACCCTCCTCCAGATAGACAAGCGTCGCGTCCAGATCGGGCAGCGGCAAGTTCCAGCGCGTCGCATGCGCGACGCGGCTGGAGTCGTACAACAGGTCCGCGTTCGCCAGGCGCCCCGGCGCGCGCGCGTGGTCCGGTTCGCAGGCGATGCCGCGCGCGCGCTGCCGATTGCGGCCAATCCAGTACTCCTGGAACCAACCGATATGGCCCGCCTCCCAAAGCGGCGGGTTGAGCTGCGCCGCGTAGGGCACCGGCAAGGCGCGTCCGAGCGCCGAGGTATAGGCGGCGAGCAGCGCGAGCGTGCGCTCGCGCGAGGCGCGCAGCCCGGCCGCGAGTTCCCCGGCGCCGTCCTCGCGCGCGGCCCGCGCGGCGCTCCCCGGAGAAACCGAATTCATGCGGACGGGCGACCCCTATGAGAGTGAACCGACAATGAGCAGACAGTGAGCATCGCGGACAAATCCCCGCAAGTCGTGATTGTGAGTCCTGCGCTCGCCGATGCCAACAGCGGCAATTGGCACACCGCGCGCCGCTGGCAGGGTTTTCTGTCGGGTGCACTGCCGGCCCGCGTCGTCAAGGATTGGCCCGACGCACGGGCGCGCGGCGACCGCGTGATGCTCGCGCTGCATGCGCGGCGTTCGGCGCCGTCGATCCTGGCGTGGAGCCGGGCCAACCCATCGCGCG
>JAOUFA010000257.1 GCA_029858545.1 Betaproteobacteria bacterium | reverse complement strand
TGCAGATCGCGGGCGCCGATCCCGCGACAATGGCCGATGCGGCACGCTACAGCGTCGATCAGGGTGCGCAAATCATCGACATCAACATGGGTTGCCCCGCGAAGAAGGTTTGCAACGTCTACGCCGGTTCGGCGCTGATGGACAATGAAACACTGGCGGCGCGCATCCTCGAGGCGGTGGTCGACGCGGTCGACGTGCCGGTCACGCTCAAAATGCGCACCGGCCCCTCCCCCGCACGTCGCAACGCGCCGCGCATCGCGCGCATCGCCGAATCCTGCGGCGTGCAACTGATCGCGATTCACGGCCGCACGCGCGCCTGCCGATTCGAGGGCCGCGCCGAATACGACACGATTGCGACAGTCAAGGCGAATCTGCGCATCCCGGTAATCGCCAACGGCGACATCGAGACCGCCGAGGATGCGCGGCGCGTGCTCGATCTCACCGGAGCCGACGGAGTGATGATCGGTCGAGCAGCGCAGGGTCGCCCCTGGATCTTCCGCGAAATCGCGCATTACCTCGCTGGCGGAGGGCGGCTGCCCGATCCGGACGCCGACGAAGTCGGACGCATACTGCTCGAGCATCTCGACGAACTGTACGCGCTCTACGGCGAGGCGCAGGGGCCGCGCGTCGCACGCAAGCATATAGGCTGGACACTGCGCGGCATGAGCGGCGCAGAGGAATTTCGACAGCGCGCCAACCGCATCGATGACCCACGCTCGCAGCGTGAGGCGGTGAGAGAATTCTTCGCCTCGTCCGCATGGCTCGTTCAGGCGCGCGACGACAGGGAGAGACTTGCAGCATGAGCCGAAGCAATGAACTGGGCGACGCCGTGAGGCGCGCGCTCGAGCGCTATTTCAAGGACATGGACGGCGAAACGCCGCATGCGATCTACGACATGGTGCTGAAGAGCATCGAGAAGCCGATGATTGAAATAGTGCTCGCCCGCGCCGAAGGCAATCAGACGGTTGCCTCGGCAATGCTCGGTATCAACCGCAACACGCTGCGCAAGAAGATCAAGCAATTGCGCATCAAGGGGGCGTGACGCGCGCATCGCGTCCTCGATTCATGGCGAAAATACACACCGCGCTGATCAGCGTCTCCGACAAGTCGGGGGTCGAGGAATTCGCGCGCGCGCTCGCGGCGCAGGGCGTGCACATCCTCTCCACCGGCGGCACCGCGGCGTTGCTCGCGAAGGCGGGCATTGCGGTCACCGAGGTTTCCGCGCATACCGGCTTTCCCGAAATGCTCGACGGGCGCGTGAAAACCCTGCATCCGACGATCCATGGCGGCATTCTGGCGCGCCGCGATTCCCCCGAACACCTGGCGGCGATTCGCGATGCGGGCATCGCGCCGATCGATCTGGTCGCGGTCAATCTCTATCCGTTCCAAGCTACCGTCGCCGCTCCCGATTGCCGCTTCGAGCACGCGATCGAGAACATCGACATCGGCGGACCGACGATGCTGCGCGCGGCGGCCAAGAATCACGCCGGCGTGACCGTGGTGGTCGATCCGGCCGATTACACGCGTGTGCTCGACGAACTACGCACCGCGCACGGCGTAACGGACGCCACGCGCCTTGCGCTCGCCAAGAAGGTATTCGCCCACACTGCGGCCTACGACGGTGCGATCGCCAATTACCTTACCGCACTCGATGCGGAAGGTCGACGACAGGAATTTCCCGCAACACTCAACCTCCAGTTCCGCATCGCGCAGGCAATGCGCTATGGCGAGAATCCGCACCAGTCGGCTGCGTTCTATATCGACGAGCGCCCCGCGGCGGGTAGCCTCGCCCATTATCGGCAGTTGCAGGGCAAGGAGCTGTCGTACAACAATATCGCGGACTCGGACGCCGCCTGGGAGTGCGTCAAGAGCTTCGACGGACCCGCCTGCGTGATCGTCAAGCATGCGAATCCCTGCGGCGCTGCAGTCGGCGCGACGCCGCTCGCCGCCTACGACAAGGCCTTCAAGACCGATCCGGTATCGGCTTTCGGCGGCATTCTCGCCTTCAACCGGACGCTGGATCGCGGCACCGCCGAGGCGATCGGCAAGCAATTCGCCGAGGTGATCATCGCCCCGCAGGTGGACGCGGCGGCGCGCGATCTTCTTGCCGGCAAGCAGAATCTGCGCGTGCTCGAAGTGCCGCTCGCGCGCGCAGCCAACGCCTGGGACTTCAAGCGCGTCGGCGGCGGCTTGCTGGTGCAGGCGAGCGACGCTCGCACCGCCGCGCGCGCCGACATGAAGGTCGTGACGAAGAAATCTCCGACCGAGGCGCAATGGGCCGACCTGCTGTTCGCCTGGCGCGTCGCGAAGTTCGTCAAATCGAACGCCATCGTCTTTTGTGTCGAAGGAATGACGCTCGGCGTCGGCGCAGGACAGATGAGCCGGGTCGACAGCGCACGCATCGCCTCGATCAAGGCAGGCAACGCGGGGCTTTCACTTTCTGGTGCGGTGGTCGCCTCCGACGCATTCTTTCCGTTTCGTGACGGGCTCGACGTGGTGCTCGACGCCGGCGCCGTGGCGGTGATCCAGCCGGGCGGCAGCGTGCGCGACGACGAGGTGATCGCCGCAGCCGATGAGCGCGGCGTGGCGATGGTGTTCACGGGGATGCGCCATTTCCGGCATTGAATGCCGCGCGGTGCCCTCTCCCGTTCCGCTGACTTGAAAGTTGACGCACCTGAAACGATGGTAAGGTCGGCGGGGATCTTGTTTCAATTGCACCGCCCAACCGGGCGCGATGGGAAACTGGCT
Organism: Betaproteobacteria bacterium; assembly: GCA_029858545.1. Taxonomy (GTDB): domain Bacteria; phylum Pseudomonadota; class Gammaproteobacteria; order Burkholderiales; family SG8-39; genus JAOUFA01. The sequence continues at coordinate 2,887 of JAOUFA010000257.1, read as the reverse complement.
CCCGCAGCCTCGTTACGAATGAGAGCCTCGAGACACTCATGAAACTGCTAGTCATCGGTTCCGGAGGCCGCGAGCATGCGATTGCCTGGCGGCTCGCATCGAATCGCAGAGTGCAGAAGGTTTTTGTCGCGCCGGGCAACGCCGGCACCGCGCTCGAAGCCGGGCTGGAGAACGTCGCGATCACGGCGATTCCCGCGCTGATCGATTTTGCGCGCCGCGAGAACATCGTCCTCACCGTGGTCGGCCCGGAGGCACCGCTCGCCGCAGGCATCGTCGATGAATTCAAGGCCGCGGGTCTGCGCATTTTCGGCCCGACACGCGCCGCCGCGCAACTCGAAGCGTCGAAGGATTTCGCCAAGCAGTTCATGCTTCGTCACGGCATTCCGACCGCGCGATATGCGAGCTTCACGCGCGCCGACGAGGCAAGAGAGTACGTGGAGCGGCAAGGTGCGCCGATCGTGGTAAAGGCCGACGGCCTCGCCGCAGGCAAGGGCGTGGTCGTGGCGACGACGGTTGGCGAGGCGCTCGCCGCGATCGACCTCATGCTCGGCGATCGCAAGCTCGGCGAGGCGGGTGCACGCGTCGTGATCGAGGAATACCTCGATGGCGAGGAGGCGAGCTTTATCGTCATGGCCGACGGCACGCATACGCTCGCGCTTGCGACCAGCCAGGATCACAAGCGCCTGCTCGACGGCGACCAGGGCCCGAACACCGGGGGCATGGGGGCCTATTCGCCCGCTCCGGCGGTAACTCCCGTGTTGCACGGGCGCATCATGCGCGAAATCATTCTTCCCGCGGTGAACGGCATGACGAAGGACGGTACTCCCTATGTCGGCTTCCTTTATGCGGGGGTGATGATCGACAAGGCCGGTCATCCGAGGACGCTCGAATTCAACTGCCGACTCGGCGATCCTGAGACCCAGCCAATCCTGATGCGGCTGAAGTCGGATCTGCTCGATCTGATAGAGGCTGCGATGCACGGTACGCTCGATCGCGCCAACGCGGAATGGGACCGACGCTCGGCGCTCGGCGTCGTGCTCGCCGCAGCGGGCTATCCCAATGACCCGAAGAGCGGCGACGCGATCGAGGGTCTGCCCGCGCCAACCGACGACTGCCGCGTGTTTCACGCCGGTACGCGACTCGTAGGAAAGACTGCCCTCACGCAAGGCGGGCGGGTTCTTTGCGTCACCGCGCTGGGTGACCCGCTGCGCGCGGCGCGCAGCCGTGCCTACGAGGCGGCACAGGGAATACGGTTTGCCGGTATGCAGTACCGCAAGGATATTGGATACCGTGCCATGAGACGCGGTTGAGCGTTTGCCGCGCGCTGAATCGTAGCGAACCCGCCATTCGCGGCGCCGATTGCCCCGGCGGAGTTCCGGCCCGAGCAACGGGGGCGCACGAGCGCATGGCGACCAGACAGGAAACCTCGTGAATACCCAGCCCGTCCAGGACTACTTCACCGAACTGCAGAACCGCATCGTCGCGCAACTCGAGGCGCTCGACGGCGGAAAGTTCCGCGCCGATGCATGGCGGCGCCCCCAGGGCGGCGGCGGCGAGACGCGCGTCATCGAGGAAGGCGGCGTCTTCGAACGCGCCGGGGTGAACTTCTCGCGCGTACTGGGCGCGAATCTTCCGCCTTCGGCGAGCGCCACGCGCCCGCAACTCGCCGGCCGCGGATTCGAAGCGATGGGGGTATCGCTGGTATTGCATCCACGCAATCCCTACTGTCCGACGGTGCACATGAATGTACGCCTGTTCGTCGCGACAAAGGAAGGCGAGGCGCCGGTCTGGTGGTTCGGCGGAGGCATGGATCTCACGCCCTATTACGGATTCGAGGACGACGTGCGCCACTTCCACGCCACGTGCAAAGTCGCGTTAGACCCGTTCGGCACCGATTATCATCCGCGCTTCAAGCGCTGGTGCGATGATTATTTCTTCATCAAACACCGCGCCGAGCCGCGCGGCGCAGGCGGGATCTTCTTCGATGATTTCGCCGAAGGCGATTTCGATCTGGCCTTTGCTCTGGTCCGCTCGGTCGGCGACAGTTTCCTGCCCGCGTACCTGCCGATCGTCGAGCGGCGCCGCGACCATTCCTACGGCGAACGCGAACGCGACTTCCAGGCCTATCGGCGCGGGCGCTACGTCGAGTTCAACCTGGTGTACGACCGCGGCACGTTGTTCGGACTGCAATCGGGCGGACGCAGCGAATCGATCCTGATGTCCTTGCCGCCCCGCGTCGCCTGGCGCTACGACTGGCATCCCGAAGCGGGATCTCCCGAGCAGAAGCTCTACACCGATTTTCTCAGGCCGCGCGACTGGGTGTAGCGCCAGCGTCAGTACCCGCTATCTTCAGACCGGGGGTGTCTCATCCGCGGTACTCGCCGCCGTGGCACGCTTGCCGACAAAGCGCGCAAGAAACAGGCCCGCCTCGTAGAGCAGGCACATCGGCACCGCGAGCATGAACTGCGAGAGCACGTCGGGCGGCGTCACCACCGCGGCAATGACGAACGCGCCGACGATTACGTAGGGACGCGCCTCCCGGAGTTTCTCCACGCTCACGATCCCCATGCGCACCAGTACGATTACAACGATCGGGATTTCAAAGGTGACGCCGAAGGCCATGAACATGGTGATCACGAAACTCAGGTAGGCCTCGATATCAGGCGCCGGCGTGATCGACTTGGGCGAAAAATCGTGGATGAAGGTGAATACCTTGCCAAAGACAAAGTAGTAGCAAAACGCCACCCCCGCGAAGAACAACACCGTGCTGCCCAGCACGATCGGCATGGCGAATTTCTTCTCGTGCTCGTACAGTCCGGGTGCGACGAAGGCCCACGCCTGGTAGAGCACATACGGCAATGCGAGCATGAAGGCCACCAGAGCGGTG